>DASRJW010000036.1 GCA_035649275.1 Candidatus Krumholzibacteriia bacterium | reverse complement strand
TCGCCGATGAGTGGTTGATGATCTTCGACGACCGTGGCCACTTCATCGAGGCGCTTCGTCGAGCCTTCGACCGGGACTTTGGCCAGGTCCTGGGCCGTGGTGATAGGCAGCACGTGGCGGACGCCGATGCGCTGGTTCGGGGTCTCGATGAAGCCGCCGGTCCCGGCGACCGAAGCCTCCAGGAACGTCAGGGGCGAGTACCACAGCGAGTTTCCTGCGGTCTTGATGACGTCGATCAAAGAAACGTTGTTCTCCCGCATCCGCTCGGGATCGGCCAGCACCTGCAGCTGGCGCTCGCGCTGACCCCAGATGGCCACGTTGGCGACGCCCGGAATACCCATCAGACGCGGCCGGATCGTCCACCGCGCCTGCACGGACATCTCGATCAAAGACTGGGTCTTGGAGGAGAGCCCGATGAGCATGACGCGATTCGTGGACGAAAGCGGCTGTAGCATCTGCGGCGGGCTGGAGACGTTCGGCAACGCGTGCGCCTGGGTCAGGCGTTCCTGCACCACCTGGCGCGCGTCCATGGGATCCGTCCCCCGCTTGAAGGTCAGCTCGATGGACGACAGCCCAGGAACCGACTCGGAGCGCATGACGTCGACCCATGGCGTGCCCGCAAGGAGGTCCGCCTCGATGGGTACCGTGATCAACTGCTCGACTTCGGCCGCGGAAAGTCCGAGGGCTTCTGTCTGCACGTTGACCGTGACCGGCAGGATCTCGGGGAATACATCGACCGGCATGTCGTTCAGGCGGGCGATGCCCACCCCGAGCACGACTGCGGCGATCGCCACCACCAAGGGCCTGAACTTCAGACTGGTTTCAAGGATTGAGCGGATCATTGCTGACGACCTCCTCGCGGGGTGTTCCCAACCCCGGACTCACTCCCGAACGCATCGGGACCTTCTGCCCCACCGCCCAACAACCCCACGACGATGTGTGTGTACCTACCGACGAGGCGCGACACAGGATGGGGAGCGCACCGCTCTCCCGCCCGCGACCAATCGGCCGGACCGAACCCATGAATGGAATGAATACGTACGTGCACCGCAGCGCAGGCAAAGCCATTGCGCATGTCCGAACGCCTCCAGGGACAACTAGTCCTAACGGACTCGGCCTTTGGGGGGCGTCCGAGACTCCTCCGATCCATCGACTAGTGCGAGCACTGTAACAAGGCGCACGTTTGCCGTGCAACTGCTTTCCGAATTCTTGTGCTTCGCCGCTGTGCGGCGCCCCAGGTTGCACTTCCAGACGTGTTGCAACCGGGTTTCGGAAGCTTTCTACGGGTCGGTGCCGGCGGAATTGTGAAGTTTTCCGCATTTGTCAGCGACAGAAGCGCTGCGCTCGAGGTGGGCTATCGGCACTTCACCCGATGTGGGATCGATGAACCTCCTGGTCACGGTGGAGCCGGAGACGTTCCGGCTGCAGACGGTGAGAGTTCGCGCCGCGCGTCACACCGTCCTCTGCTGTGCGCTGTTTCGCACAGTTCGAGACGACGACAGTGGAGCTTTCGCTCCTGTCAGCGTGGTGAATTTGACGCGGTGCGCTCGATGACTCTAGGATCTCTCGACGCAAAGATTCAGCTAGCTGGTCCTGGCTCCTGGATGAGAAGGGCCTGCCTCGCATTCCGCCCCGTGGACCGTCACGATTCGCCCCCCGGATCATCGAGGTTCCTTTTCCGAGGACGTAGGCGCCGCAAGCCGAGCGCGACGCATTCCCATGCGCTCGTGTTCGCGAAGCTACGCCCGCCGGAGATGGAAGATCCAGCCGCCTGACTCCGAGGGTTCGAGACGCGGCGGCCGAACTCCCCCAGAAGGATGCGGCCGTCTCTTGCGAAGAGACCGTTCGAAAGGAGAGACGCCTGTGCGTACGCATGACTTCCGATCCACGCCCCGATTCCTCCTCGGTGCTTTCTTGGCCGCGGGGCTCAGCAGCTGGCTCCCAACCCCTGCCGCGGGCGGGGTCAAGGTGGTCGAAACCGAGGATTTCCGCTTGGAGCTGGGCATGCGGCTGCAGCCGCGGCTCGAGTACAGGCGGTTCAGCCTGCTCGGTAATACGGAGTGGGAACGCGATTTCATGGTGCGCCGAGCGCGCCTGAAGGCCAACGGCAAGATGCTCACCGCCATCTACGGCTTCGAGTGGAAGATCGATGGCACCGACCAGATCGCCGCGGTCCCCTCCGCCCAGGTCGAGAACGCCTGGATCCAGATCCCCCTGGGCGCCGGACTGGAGATCAAGGCGGGGCTCTACGATCAGCCCTTCTCCAGAGACCGGCTCACCTCCGACTCCCGGCAGCTGGCGGTGGACCGAACCGAGGTCTCGGGTGTTCCGGATGCGCTCGGCTTGGCCGACAACGCCACGGGATTTCAACTGCAGGGCAAGGTCCACAACGGCCGGGCGCAATACTGGGTGGGGGGGTTCGACAACCGCCGTGTCCGCGGCATCTTCCAGAACGCTCCCATGGCCGTCGGCAGGCTGGACCTCAACTTCGGCGCCACGACGGACATCTACCAGGATGCCCACTTCGGCGACGCGTCGTGGTACTCGGTGGGCATCAACGGCAGCTACCAGGGGTCCATCGAGGATTCGACCGGAGTCGATGACGGCAAGAACGCCGCCGTCGGCATCGACGGGATGGTGGACGTTCCCGCCGGTCCGGGACGCTTGTTCCTGCGCGGCGAGGCCAACATGACCAGCACGGAGAGGCCTGCCGGGGGCAACACTCTCGATACGCGCGTGTGGATGCTCGGCCTCGGCTACCTGACCTTCGGCCAGCGCTTCCAGCCCATGGTGGTCTTCGACCAAGTGCGTCGGGACGATGCAGAAGGCGGCGTCGTCACCAACGTCACCTATGTGGGCGCCAACTTCTACAGGAAGCAGCACAGCCTGAAGCTCCAGGGCGATGTCCGGCTGGAGGCCGGCAACGGCGAATCCGTCGACGGCGGGCGACTCCAGCTCCAGGTGGACTTCTGACCGGGGCTCGGTTTCCGGCGCGCCCGGCGAGGGAAGCGAGGATGCAGCGGTCGGTCCGTTCATCGTGAACCTGGCATGGCGGCGGCGAGACGCGTCTTCGTGATCGTGACTTCGTCGACCAGCTCGTCGTTCTCGCTCGCGTAGGATCGGATCGTGCAGCGTGATCCCTGCACCTGCACCTGGGTCCACAGGAGCGTTTGGTCGCGGAAGAAGGCCGTCGGACCGCAGCGCGTGGTCGGGCGGCCTTCCTTCCATTTCCCCCCCGCGCCGGTGACGATGAAAAGCGTGCCGTCCGGATCCTTGTAGTGCGGATCCTGTTCGACATCCACCGGCTTGCCGTGGCGGAGCGGATACAAGCGCTCGTACGTATGGGCGTGCCCAGCGAACACCACGTCCACCTTGTAGCGATCGAAGAGCGGCAGACAGTAATCGATGAGCGCCTGCGTGTTCCCCTTGTAGGTGCAGGTGATGACCGGATGGTGGAAGTAGACGAAGATCCAGTCGGCGTTGGCGTGCGCGGCGAGATCGCGCTTGAGCCAGGCAACCTGGTGTTCCCGGTCGTACATCTCGCCGGCCTGGGAGTCCAGGGCGATGAAGTGGGCGTTGGCGTAGTCGAAGGAGTAGTAGTGCTCGTTGTTCGGTAGATACCACTCGCGTTCCCAGTTCTTCGCCGGCGGGCTTTTCCAGTCGTGATTCCCCAGCGCCGGCCACACCGGAATGGTGCTCAGCACATCCTGCCAAGGACGCATCAGATAGCGGTCGTAGTCGACCGACCGGCCGCGGTTGTAGACCACGTCACCACAGACAATCCCGAGCTCCGGCCGGACCCGCGCGCGCAGGATGGATTGTGCCGTGGCGACCTGCCGGCCCTTGGTGTCGCCCAGGTCCCCGGTGGCGAAAAAGGTGAATTGGCGGTCGTTGGGACCTTCGTCGGTGCGGAAGGAGTAGGCGGTGCCGGCGGCGAGCGAGCGCTGGCCGGCGCGGACGCGGTAGAAGTAGCGGGTGCCGGCGTCGAGCCCGCGCAGCACGGCCGAGCGACGCGAGCCGTCGGAGCGCGCGGCGGCGGTGCGGCCGTATTCCTGGGTGGTGCCGAAGTCGACCGCTGGAGCTCCCGGATCGCTGGCAATCCAGGCAATCAGCACCGAATCGGATCCGAGCGCCTGCAGGTACGGGGCCCGGCTGTACCCGGGGGCGATCTCCGGCATCGGCTCGGACTTTCCCTGTTCATCGTCGTCGTCGTCATCGTCTCCGGCCTGGCCGCTGGGAGCGAAGCCGCTGGCGAGGGCGAGGAGCAGCAAGAGGACCGCGGTCGTGCGCGCGAAGCGATCGACTGCAGACGCCAGCATGAAAACACCGCCTGAAACTCTGGCTCGACGCGTCAATGCGCAGCAGCCGCGTTCGAGACGCGAACGCTGCAGTGAGGGGCGCTCCACAGGTCTTCGAATTCTATCCCCCGGTTCGGGACCCATGTCACAGGCGAGTCTTGCCTCTGTAACAGCAATGTAATAACTGCTGAGAGACCTTGGCGAGCCTCGTACGGAGCCGGTACCATTCCTCGTGTCCGATGCAAGGGGCCCATCGGGGCAACCTCGACTCCATGGGTCATTCCTGTCCTGGGCCAGGCAAGCCAGCCGGCGGTTTCGCGACCCATTTGGGTGAAATGGCTCCAGACAATCCGCCCCCGGCGGCTCGGTCTCGTGAGGGCCGACCTCCCAGCCGGTGGTTGCCCGGGGTGTGCACCAAGTCGGGTTCGCCGTGTACCATCATGGAAGCCCCTACGAACACCCCATGGATGCGGGAGTTCAGCAAGTCGTGTGCTCAGGATGGAGCCGGGAAGTTTGAAGCGACCGCCTGGAAGTCGTGCCCTCCGTCCAATGCAGCCCCCTCATGACGATCCTTCGTGCCTTGAGCACGTGATGGGCTGAGATGCAGATCGCCAACGGCGCTTGGGTGTTCTTTCTCCTCACCCTCCTCTGGGCGAGCCGGACGCCGGCCCAGGAAGAGGTGCGAGAGAACGTCGAGGGCAACGGCAGGCTCCGGCTTCGAGCCAGTCCGCTGCTCGACGGCTTCCACTTCGACGGCAAGCTCACCGAAGACGTCTGGCGCACCGCGGTCGATTCCATTCCCGATCTCGTCACCATCGAACCGGAGGAAGGCGGCGTTCCCGCCGGACGTACGGTGGTCAAGGTCCTGGTCGGTCAGGAAGAAATCGTGGTGGGCGCCCAGTGCTTCGACAACGATCCCAAGGGCATCGTCTCCTTTTCCAAGGCGCGGGATTCGGTTCTCGACGAAGAAGACCACCTGGTGCTCGTCTTCGACACGTTTCTCGATGCCCGTTCGGGCTATGTCTTCGCTCTGAATCCGAGCAACGCCCGTTTCGATGCCGTCGTCGTCGACCGGGAAGAGGTGAACAGCGAGTGGGACACGGTCTGGGAAGCGCGCACGTCGCGGGACGCCCACGGCTGGAGCGCCGAGATCCGCATCCCCATCCTCAGCCTCGGTTTCGCCAAGGGGTTGACCGAGTGGGGCTTCAACGTCCAGCGCCGCGTCCAGCGCCTGCAGGAGACCAGCCGCTGGTCCGGAGCCAGTATCGATTACGAGATCTACCAGACCAGCCGCAGCGGCTTGCTCACCGATCTGCCCCTCTTCGATCTGGGCAAGGGTCTGAGCATCCGTGCTTCCGCCGTGGGCCGCACGCGGACCTCCGGGCTCGAGAGACATCGGGACAACGAGACCGACCTGAGCCTGGACATGACCCAGAAGCTCGGCTCGAACCTGTCGTCGGCGCTCACGATCAACACCGATTTCGCCGAGACCGAGGTCGACGTCCGGCAGATCAACCTGACCCGCTTCCCCATCTTCTTCCCGGAGAAACGCAGCTTCTTCCTGGAAGGCGTGGACATCTTCGAGTTCGGCCTGGGGTTGGACCCGGAAGAGAATCTCCTGCCGTTCTTCAGTCGCCGCATCGGGCTCTTCGGCCTCGACGAGGAAGAGCAGGTGGAGATCCCGATCAACGTCGGCGGCAAGATCAACGGCCGAGTGGGAAACACGAACATCGGGGCCCTGGTGGCGAATACGAGGGAAGTGGACGCCCTGCAGGTGGACCCGGCCTTCACTGTCGCCGTCCCCCAGACCACCATGGGAGCCATGCGGATCAGCCAGAACCTCTGGCAAGAGTCCTCGGTGGGAATGATCGCCACCGTTGGCGATCAACTGGGTCGCGAGGGCGCCTGGCTGGCAGGCGTCGATTTCACCTATCAGACCTCGAGCTTCCGCTGGAACAAGAACCTCCTCATCGGCGCCTGGGGTTTGTTCAACGACCGCGCCGATCTGAGCGGCGACAAGTCCGCGCACGGCTTCCGAATCGAGTATCCCAACGATCTGTGGGACGTCAATTTCAGCTCGATCCATATCGGCAACGGCTTCGACCCTTCCTTGGGTTTCGTGCCGCGGAACAACATCCACATCTGGGACTTTGGTTTGGAAGTCAGCCCCCGTCCCGCCTCGAGCTGGCTGCGCCAGATGTTCCTCGAACTCTCCGGCACCGCGTACAAAACGGCGGACAACTCGGAGTGGGAGAGCTACGCCGCCACGGTCAAACCTCTCGACTGGCTCCTGGAGAGCGGGGAGCGCTTCGACCTCGGTTTGGAAGTGGAGGGCGACCGCCCCTCGGAGGTGTTCGAGATCTCCAGCGATGTGGACGTGCCGCCAGGCTCGTACGAGTGGGCGCGGTACTTCATCGGCGCCCGGGCCGCGGAAAAGAGAAGGATCAGCGGCGAGGTTCGCTGGGATTTCGGCACCTATTACGACGGTGATCTGAGCACCCTGACCGCCAGGCTGACGCTCAAGCCTTCGGCGCTCCTGACCGTCGAATTCACCGGGGAACGGAGCAAGGGCGACGTCATCGCCCTGATCGACGACTACGAAACCCAAGGCATGAAGCTGACCGAGAAGAACTACACCGAGGAGCTGTACGGCGGACGATTGCAGCTGAACCTCACCGCCGACCTGCAGTTCAGCAGCCTGACCCAGTACGACACCCAGAGCCGCGAGCTGGGGACCAACAACAAGCTGCGCTGGACGTTCGATCCGCTCGGGGACGTCTTCATCGTCTACAACTACAACGTGCAGCAGCGATACGACCCGAAATTGCGCAAGGCGACCTGCTGGGAGTTCATTTCCAGCGAACTCCCGGTGAAGGTGCAGTACGCCCGGCGGTTCTAGCGTGCAGAGAAACTGGCAGAGCGTGAACACGGAGGATGGCAGCCCGATGCACTGGTCCGCTCGAGTGGGAAGCCGGCGCCTGCTGCGGTGCTTCGCCGTAGGCTTCGCCTGTTTCCTCGGGGCGAGCACGCTCTCGCTCTCCAGCTGCGACGAATGCGCCACGACGGGTCCGCCGGACCCGCCGCCGGTGCTGGAATGCAACGGCCCGGTCACGGTGACGGTGAGCCCCGGGATGACACCCACCTTCTCCTGGACGCCGGACTGCACGCTCGGCCGGCTCATCGTCGAGGCAGGCCCGGGCGAGGAGTACTGGGGCACCGAAACCCTCGGCACCAACCTCTACCGTTCACCGATCGTTTACGGCGTCCACCCGCCCGGTTCGGTGGAGCAACAGATCCCCGAGCCTCTGACCCCGGGCATGGTGTTCCGCGTCTCGGTGTTCTACTGGGCCACCGCGGATCCCAACAGCCTGGACGCCGGTGGTCGGCTCATCGGGCAAGCCGAATTCACCCCGATGGTGGACAGCCTAGGGGTACGAAATGAGTGAAACAGCGCAGACGCTCCTCGTGTTTCGGCGCGCCAGCGGTCGAGACATGCGTTTTCGCGTCCGAAATTGGCGACATCATGGTCCGCGGGGCAGTCGAATTGACGCCTCGCCTTTTTTCGTGGTCTCATCGAAATAGCCCCTCATGGAGGAACGTATGCGGTACTCTCGCCACCGGCGATCGTGGTTCTTGGTCTGGGCGCTGGCCGCCCTCCCGATTCTCGTCTGGGTTGGTTGTAGCGACGAACCCAGCACCCCCACCGGTCCCCAGAACCCGGGCTTCGGCGAGTGCGGGGACGCTACGATCTTCAGTCCAAGGGATTTCTCCAACCCGACTGTGATCGACAACCGTTTCTTCCCGCTCGCGCCAGGGAAGCAGTTCATCCTCGATGGCACGGCCAACCGAGGCGGCGGAACGCTCGCGCATCGGGTGGTCTTCACCGTGACCGACTTGACCAAGGAGATCGACGGTGTGCGCTCCGTGGTCATGTGGGACCGGGACTACAACAATGGCGTGCTCGTGGAGGCGGAGCTCGCTTTCTTCGCCCAGGATGACGACGGCAATATCTGGACCATGGGGGAGTACCCGGAAGAGTACTTCGAAGGGGAGTTCCTCGGCGCTCCCAGCGCCTGGATCTCCGGTCGCAAAGGTTCCGAAGCGGGAATCCTGGTGACCGAGAATGCACCGGTGGGGACGAAGTTCCTCCAAGGCTGGGCACCGGACGTCAACTTCCTCGATTGCGCCTTCGTCTACCAGGAGGGCCAGACGGCCTGTGTTCCCTTCAACTGCTACGAGAACGTGCTGGTGATCGATGAACGGAGCCCGTACGAGGTGGGGAGCGGTCATCAGCGCAAATACTACGCGCCCGGCGTCGGTGTCGTTCTCGTCGGTGCCGTGGACGATCCCGAGGGTGAGAAGCTGGAGCTGATCAACATCCTGGAGCTCAACGAGCAGGAGATGGCGGATGCCCGCGCGGCGGCTCTCAAGCTGGAAGCGCGCGCTTACGAGGTGAGCGACGCCTATCGGCGCACGAAACGGATGCAATGAAAAGGACAGGGATGTCACCCTTCGTCCTGCTGCGGGCCCTGGTGCTCGGCTGCACCGCGCCGGCACTGCTGGCCGCCACCGTCGACGCCGACAAACCCGGCCCCGAAGGTAAGGCCCAGGCCGATCTGGGCGTCGAAGTGTCCGAGCTCTCGCCGGTCATCGCCAACCCCTATGTGGCCTTCGCGTCGATGAAGCGAGCGGTGTTCGAGGGCGAGGAGCTCGACCCCGAGACGGGGGAGGCGGTCGAGATCCGGGTGGAGGTCACCGTCCGCGACGTGCACGCGACCGTGGCCGGAGTAGAGGTCACGGTCGTCGAGGTCTCCGACTTCGAAGACGGCGAGCTGGTGGAAAAGACGGAGGACTACTACGCCCAGCACCGCTCGGGCGCGGTGTACTACATCGGGGAAAAGGTCGACGATTACGACGACGGCGAGATCGTCAGCCACGGCGGCCAATGGCGGGCCGGCGAGGACGGCGCCCGCGCCGGCATGTTCATGCCCGCGGCCCCGAAGGTCGGGGATGTCTTCGAAACCGAGCGCGCTCCGGGCGTGGCCGAGGATCGCTCCAAGGTAGTCGCTGCGGGAACCACGGTCACCGTCCCCGCCGGAACCTACAAGGACTGCATCGAGACCGAGGACTTCGACCCCATCGGCAAGACCTCCCAGCGCAAGTGCTATTGCCGCGGAGTCGGCCTCGTCCAAGAGATCTTCGGAGAGGGCAAGTCCCTCCAACTGGTCGAGCTCGAGGCGCGCTGAGTGCAAGAGTCGCCACGAGGGAAAAGGCCCGCTTCTCCTGGGCCGCGAGTGGCGACAGGACCCCGGAGCGTCCGCGGCGGTTGGCCCCGGATGCAGGAGGCGTGGGAATGAAGTCTCTGGTGCTTGGCCTTTTCGCTCTTGGGCTCTGGGCCGGGACGAGCAGGGCCGGAAACTTTCCGGGTCATCTCGAAACGGAGAATCTGCCGAAGTATCTGCGTGATCGCGGCGAAGGCATCCCGCTGTCCCAGTTCGGCACCTATGTCAACGACGGCCAGTGGTTCGTCTATCCGTTCTTCGAGTACTACCATGATGACAATGCCGAGTATGCCCCGAGCGACCTAGGCTTCGGCCTCGACGAGGACTTTCGCGGCAAATATCGCGCCTACGAAGGGCTCATCTTCATCGGCTACGGTCTCACCGACCGCCTCGCCTTCGAGCTGGAGGCGGCGATCATCAAGGCCAAGCTGGAAAAGAGCAGCGCCGATCCTACGGCCCTGCCGGCGGAGCTCGAGGAATCCGGCCTGGGGGATGTGGAGGGACAGATCCGCTACCGCTGGACCAAGGAAACCCAGAGCCATCCGGAGGTCTTCAGCTACTTCGAGACCGTGATCCCGACGCAAGACGAGGGTTCGCTCATCGGAACCACCGACTGGGAGTTCAAGCTGGGAGCAGGCGTCACCCGCGGTTTCGGTTTCGGCACGATGACCGTGCGGGCTGCCATCGAATACGACAAAGCCGAGGACGTGGTGGAACTGGGAGAGATGGCCCTCGAGTACCTGCGCCGTCTGAACTCTCATTGGCGGGTCTACGTCGGCGTCGAGGGAACCCAGGACGAGGTCGAGTTCATCCCCGAAGCGCAATGGCACTTCTCGCGCCGGGCATTCCTGAAGATGAACAGCGCCTTCGGGCTGACTTCCAAGGCGACGGATTGGGCGCCAGAGGTCGGCGTGCTCATCAGCTTCTAGTGTGTCGTCCCCGTGGACGTGCGCGCCTCCACGGGTTTGAGGATTCTTCGGGCGCGCTGGGCACCACGTCGCCGCGACCTGGGTGAATTCGCCCGGATTGCTTCGTCGTGCGCCTCGTGTGCGCTCGTTCGTCGCGATGTGGATCGCCGCGAGCGCGGAGAAATCTCGGCGAGTTTGACTCGATCCCGCGGTGGGTGCTATCATGACGCCACCCCGGGGATTGTCTGCCACCTAACAGCATGTGCGGGAGTTGGCGATGCGCTTCGCTGCCTCTGGTGTCTCCGTGATCCTCATCACTCTTGGCAGTCTCGCGCTTTGCGACAAGGCCAGGTCGCAACCGAGCACCGTTCTCACTTACCAGAAGGTCAGCAGCACGGAGGGCAATCTCGTCGCCACCATCGACAATCTGGACGAGTTCGGGGGCGCCGTCGTGGGTCTCGGGGACCTCGACGGTGCGGGCCCCAGCGCCGGCGCCGTCGCGGTCGGTGTCATCGGGGACGATGACGGGGGGAGCGGGCGCGGCGCGGTGTACATCCTCTTCTTGGCCAGCAACGGCACCGTCCTCTCCAATCAGAAGATCAGCGATCTCGCCGGGAACTTCACCGCCCTCATCGACAACGTCGACGAGTTCGGCAGCTCCCTCGCCTATCTGGGCGACCTCGACGGAGCGGGACCCAGTGTGGCGGCCCTGGCCGTGGGTACCGTGGGCGACGACGACGGCGGCACCAACCGTGGCGCGGTGTACATTCTCTTCCTGGCCAGCAACGGCACCGTCCTCTCCTTCCAGAAGATCAGCGATACCGCCGGCAACTTCACCCCCATCATCGACAATGGCGACGAGTTCGGCGGTACCGTCGCCGGATTGGGAGATCTCGACGGGGCAGGACCCAGTGTCGCCGCTCTCGCCGTCGGAGCCGTGGGCGACGACGACGGCGGTGCCGATCGCGGCGCCGTCTACATTCTCTTCCTGGCCAGCAACGGCACCGTCCTCTCGCACCAGAAGATCAGCGACCTCGAAGGCGGCTTCACCGGCGTGATCGACGACCTGGACCAGTTCGGCAGCGCGGTGACCAGCCTGGGCGACCTCGACCTGGGAGGGCCGAGCGCCCTCGCGCTCGCCATTGGCGTCGTGGGCGATGACGACGGCGGCGGCGATCGCGGCGCCGTCTACATTCTCTTCCTGGCCAGCAACGGCAGTGTCCTCTCGCACCAGAAGATCAGCAACCTCGAAGGCGGCTTCACCGCCGTCCTCGACGATCTCGACGAGTTCGGCGGAGCTCTGTCCGATCTGTGCGACTTCGATGCCGTCGGTCCGGTCTTCGGCCCGAGCGCCGCTGCCCTCGCGGTCGGTGCCATCGGCGATGACGACGGCGGGATCGATCGCGGCGCCGTGTACATGCTCTTCCTGACCCGAAGCGGGACGGTTTGGTCCTATCAGAAGATCAGTGACACGGAGGGCAACTTCACCGCTCCCATGGATGACGGGGACGACTTCGGCGGGACCCTGGCCTGCATCGGAGACCTGGACGGTGTGGGGGCCTCGGCACAAACCCTGGTCATCGGTGCCGCCGGCGACGACGACGGGGGCGGCGCTCGCGGCGCGGTGTACGTGACCTCGTTGGTCGGCTTCACCCTGACCGATGCACCCGCAGAGCTCCCCGGCGCGCCGCGGAACATCCTGGGGCGGGCGCGGCCGAATCCGTTCAACCCCCGAACCACGATCCACTTCCAGATCGCTGCGACGGGCCTGGTGCAGATCGACATCCTGGATGCCCATGGACGCCTCGTGCGCCAGCTCGTGCGCAAGATGTTCGAACCCGGAGCGCACGAGGCCGGGTGGGATGGGTTGGACGACAGAGGACGTTCGCTGGCGTCGGGGGCCTACTTCTACCGGATGTCGGTGAACGGCCAAGCCGTGGACGGGCCCGGCAAAGTCGTTCTCTTGAAATAGAAGTCCTCACGAACACACGAAAGACCCGAGGAGGAGAGTCGATGCGAATGATGATCTCGCGGCACGGAGCCATCATGGGCTTGCTGCTCGGCACCCTGGCCGGCGGTGCCACGGCCGGCGAAGTGGCGTTGGACAAGGTACCGGCGCCGGTCATGGACGCCGTCAAAGCTTGGTTCGCCGATGCCAAGGTGACAGGGGCGGGCAAGGAGAAGACGCCCGAAGGACAAGAGGTCTACGAGATCAGCCTGGAAAACAAGAGCTACCCCAACATCGATGTAACCGTCACTACCGAAGGCGCGATCCTCCTGATCGAGAAGCAGATCACGCGCAAGAACCTGCCCGAGCCGGTGCTCACGAGCCTCGAGGGCAAGTACGCGAAGGCGAAGTACAAGATCGTCGAGGAGATCATCGATGTGGTGGAGAGCACGGAGGTAGCGGGGAAGAAGGAAGAGAAGCTGCGTGCCTACGAGGTCCTCCTCATGACTCCCGAGAAACAGTTGTGGTCGGTCGAGCTCGGCCTCGATGGCAAGATTCTCAAGGAAGAGAAGAAGCCTCTGGAAGAGGAAGATGATTAGTCCCTTTCCGTGACCTGGTGGCTGGCGGGGTGGGAGAGGCCGGGCTTACACTCTCGACTCGGTAAGCGGTGGCGTCCAAGCTCGGCACCAGGCGCTTCCCACTCGAGGGCCCCTTGACGAGACATCGGCTGCGCAATCCACACCTACAGCTCGGGCTGGTCTTCTTTCTGCTCGTGCTCGTCCCGAGCTGTTTGCTGGGCTATTTCAGCCTGCGCGCCGTCGAGAACGAGCGCCGCGCCTCGGCGGCGCGGCTCCTGGCGGACCGAGCCGGCGACGCCGAGATCGCTGCCCGCGCCATCCATGGTGAGCTGGCAACGCTGGAGAATGCTTGGAAGGGGCTCGTGCCTCGGAACGTCGGCTGGGAGTCCCGAGCCGACGAGATGATCACCACCGTCTCGGGAGTGAAAGGTCTGGCTTTCGTGCGCGCCGGTCACCTGTTGCACGTGTCGGGCCGCCAGCTGTACCCACCGGACACCCCCACGGAGAGCGCGGCGACGCCGCTCGAGTTGCAGTCCCTCGATGCGGAGGATGCCGAACGCTTCCAGGAGTTGCTGGCGGCAGCCGAGGCCGCGGAGTTCGACGGCGACGACGCGGCGGCGGCGCAGCGAGCCTATGAAGCGTTGCTTGCCGTGGCGCAGACACCCGGCCTGCAGGCCATCGCCCGCGCCGGCATCGGCCGGGCCCACATCCGCGCTCGCCATTGGGATGCAGCGATCCAGGTGTTCGAGGTCATCCTGCGGGAGAACGCCGACGCCTATGACCTGGACAATCAACCGCTGCGGCTGCAGGCCTTGCAGCAGATCGCGCGGGCGCAGCAAGAGAGAGGCGCTGCTTTGGCCGCGGCGGAGGCGCTGGTGACGCTCTATGAGGACCTGGTGCAGAGCTCCGATGCGATCGGGCGCTTGCAGTACGACATCTTCGTCGAGCGCATCGAGGAGCGCCTAGGGCGTTTGCTGCCACGTCCATCGCCGCCCGAATGGCGCGCCTTGCAGGCACGCTACGACGCCGTCCGCGGCCGACCGAAGAAGCAGGTGGGGTCGCAGTACTTCGCGCACAAGCTGTCGCGCAAGCTCATCCGCGCTTCCCTCGATGGGCTCGCGTACTCCACCGAGGTGCGCTACGTCTCCGATACCGCGGAGGGCCGTCCCTTCCTGCTGGCCTATCTCTATCTCCCCGACGCCAGCGGCACCACGGTGGCCGGGCTCGTGGGCTTCGAGATCGACCTGGAGGAAATGAACCGCACTCTGCTGCCGGCGATCCTGGAGCGCCAGCAACGGCCCGGGGACGCCAGGCTCGCCATGGTGGACGGGGAGGGCCGCCGTCTCGAGGGCGGCCACGGCATCGCCGGCCCTCCTCTCGTCAGCCGCAACCTCGACTTCCCCCTCGATTTCTGGAGCGTGGCGGTGTGGTCGCCGGCCCTGGCGAGCGGCGGTAGGCCGGTGGACTTCCGCACCAAGGTCTTCCTCTATTTCGTCTTCCTCCTCCTCGTGACCATCGCTGCGGGAACGACGCTGCTCGTCGTCGGCTGGCGCCGGCAAGCACAGCTGGCGCGGCTCAAGACGGGTCTGGTGTCCCGGGTGTCCCACGAGCTGCGCACGCCGCTCACCTCCATCCGCATGTATGGAGAACTGCTCGAGGAAGGGGGCGACAGCTTGAGCCCGGTGCAGCGCCTGCAGCACTTGAAGACGATCCGCCGGGAGTGCGATCGCCTGCAACGTCTCATCGACCAGGTGCTGGACTTCGCCCGCCGCGAGCGCGGCATCGCGGCGGCGCCTCTGGAGTTCGAGGAAATCGGGGCCCTGGTGCAGGGGGTCGCCGAGGGATTTCGGGCCCAGGCCGAGAACGGCGGGTTCCAGTACACGATCGAGGTGGAACCCGACCTGCCGGAGCTGCGCCTGGATGCCGACGCGGTGCGCCAGGCGCTGCTCAACCTGCTGGCCAATGCCGTGCAATACTCCGAGGACGAGCGCCGCTTGGCGGTGCGGGCTTTCCGTCGCGGCGCGGAAGTCGCCGTGCAAGTGCAGGATCATGGGATCGGCGTGGATCCGCTGGAGCAGAAGCGCATCTTCGAAGACTTCTATCGGGGGGAAGCAGGGGGCAGCAGCCACCACGCCGGGCTCGGTCTCGGTCTCGCCGTGGTGCGTCGCGTCGCGGAGGCGCATCGGGGACGGGTGACCGTCGACAGCCGACGCGGCCAAGGAGCGACCTTCACTCTCTGGTTCCCGGTGCAGCCGCCGGGGGAGGCGCGAGCGCAGCGCAGCGCCGCGCGCTGGCGTTTCGGGGAGCTCCGTCATGGCTGAGAAGATTCTGGTGGTCGAAGACGATCGCAGCATCGCCGGAGGTCTCGAAGCCGCGTTCACCAGCGAGGGCTTCGAGGTCGAGTGCGCCCCGAACGGCCGCCTCGGGCTGGAGCGCGCCCGGGCCGGCAAGCCCTCCCTGGTGATCCTGGACATCATGCTACCCGGGATGAGCGGGCTGGAGATCACCAAGAGGCTGCGCGACGAGAACCGCAACCTGCCGATCATCCTCCTCACCGCACGGGGGGAGGAGAACGATCGCGTCCTCGGTCTCGAGCTCGGCGCCGACGACTACATCACCAAGCCGTTCAGCTTGCGGGAGCTGGTGGCGCGGGTCCGTTCGGTGCTGCGCCGCACGCAGGGGAATCGCAAGGAGCCCGAGCTCTTCCGCTTCGGCGAGGTGACGGTGGACTTCAAACGTCAAGCCGTGCGCAAGGGGGACCAGGGTGTGGAGCTTTCGGCGCGGGAGTTCCGCCTCCTGGCCTACTTCATCGCCCACGCCGGCACGCTCCTGACGCGGGAGCAGCTCCTCAACGACATCTGGGGATACGAGGTGTTTCCGACCACCCGCACCGTGGACAATCACATCGCCCGCCTGCGCAAGAAGATCGAAGCCGATCCGGAGGCACCGCAGTACATCCGGACCGCCCGCGGCGCCGGCTACCTCTTCGAACCCGAGGGAGGGGGTGGGTCTTGATGCGACGGCTTGTTACCTTTCTGCGACATGGGAGCGACACGACGGTGACACCGGTCGGTTCCCGATCCCCTAGGCTGGAGAGGGCCGGCGTTCCCCAGATCCTGGACCCGGCATCCCATCGGAGGCGGAGTGTGAAGCTCCTGAGCCTGCTGCTCGTCGCTGCCCTGTTGCTCGGACCCACGGCGCTGGCGCAAGTGGAGGCGCCCATCGACGTCTGGTTCCCCCGCCTGCGCGAGGGGATGTGGGTGGAAGTCAAAGGCGCCCTCGATCCCAAGGGCCAGCTCCTGGCCTCGCGACTCCGGGTGCTGGATGGCGAGCGCGATGAATGGGAGATCGAGACCCACGTCGCGGCGGTCGATTCCTTGCACATGCTCATCACCACCGCCCTCGGCAACCGGGTCGTGGTCACGGCGAAGACGGCGCTCCGGGGTCCCGGCAATGCAGGCGGTGTCCCCTTCGCCTTCCTCGTCGTCGGCGACGTCGTGGAGGTCGAGGGCAAGCCCCAGAAAGACGGCTCCATGCTGGCCGACGAGTTGAAGGTGGAGAAGTCGAAGCGCCGGAAGCCCGATCTCCAGCCGAAAAACGAGCACGAGCTGAAAGCACGAATCGAGTCGATCACGGCCGACAAGCGGCAGATCGTGCTCATGGGCCTCATCGTGCAGCTCGACGAGAACACCCGCCACAACTCGGCGGGAGACTGACCCCCTCCCCCCCGCCCGTTCCGGTTGCTCGACCTCCCCACAGGCAGTAAACGTTTTCCCGCTTCCCGGCATCTCCCTGTACGAAGGGAGCGAGCCGGATGCCCATGGGGACTGCCTTGGCGGAGGTTCGCGTGGAATCTGGCCCGGCGGAGATCGCCGCCCTCGCCCGGCGCGCCCGTGACGGCGACACCAACGCCTACGAGGTCCTCTACCGACTGCACGTGGGTCGGGTCTACGCCGTGTGCCTGCGCTTGTCTGGCGACAGCGTCCGGGCCAAAGAGATGGCGCAAGAAGCTTTCGTCCAGGCTTGGCGCCAGCTCGGGCAGCTGCGCGACGACCAGGCCTTCTCCCCCTGGCTCCACCGCATCACGGCGAACGTGGCGCTGATGGGGCTGCGGCGACGGGGACGGCTCTGGGCGCGAGAAGCGGGCTCGGAGACCTTGGAGGCGCTCGCCCCGGTGCGCGGTGGTGGCGCCGAGCCGGTCGGCGAGCGCATCGATCTCGAACGGGCGATCGCGCGTCTGCCGCAGCAGGCCAGATCCGTCCTGGTGCTGCACGACATCGAAGGCTACCGGCACGAGGAGATCGCGGCACTGTTGCGAATCGCCGCGGGCACCTCGAAGGCTCATCTCCATCGCGCGCGGCGAGCGCTGCGGGAGGTCCTGGGATCATGAATTGTTCGAGCGTGCGAGAGCGCCTGAGCGCACATCTCGATGCGGACTTGCCAGAAGAAGAGGCGGCGGCAGTGAGGGACCACCTGGCGCGCTGCGCCGACTGTGCCGCCGAGGCGAAGACCCTCGGCGTTGTGGTGCGCGCCGTGGTGGCGCTGGAGCGAGAGCTCGACCCCGGCGATCTCTGGCCCGGCATTGCGGCGCGCCTCACCGCCGAGCCCGCGACACAGCGACGGGCAGCGACGTGGGCGGTGCGGGTGCGTTACGCCGTCGCCCGTGGCCTCGGCGTCGGGCAGGGAATCCCCGCCCTCTCGTGGCGCCTGGGCGTGGCGGTGGCGTTGCTGCTCGCCGTGTGGGGATGGCACGCACGGCGTGGCGCGCCGGCTTCGACCTGGGAGATCGCACCCCTCGCCGGTGCCCCGGTACTGCGCGACCGCGGCCTCTCCGGCGCCCGCACCCTGCACCCGGGCGACTGGGTGCGAACGGATGCCGCTTCCCGCGTGCGCGTCACCGCCGCCGAGGTGGGGCGAGTGGACATCGGCCCGGAGAGCGAGGTGCGCCTGCTCCTCACCGCAGCCGACGAGCACCGCATCGAGATCGCCCATGGCGAGCTCAGCGCTTTCATCTGGGCGCCGCCCCGCTTGTTCTTCGTCGAGACCCCCGCGGGCGTCGCGGAGGACCTCGGCTGCCAGTACGACCTGGTGGTGGATCGAAGCGGCAACGGCAGTCTCGACGTCGGTCTCGGTTTCGTCTCCTTCGAACGCGACGGCTACCAGGTCATCGTCCCCCAGGGGGCGCGCTGCGACCTCCGCGCCGGCATGGGGCCGGGGACGCCGCATGCGCAGCAAGCCTCCGCGGTGCTGTGTCGGGCACTGGAACAGATCGACCGCCACGGCGCCGCTGCCGGCGACGCCCTCGCCACGGTCCTCGCCGCGGCCACCGGGGCCGACGCCGTGACCCTCTGGCACCTGGTGCCGCGCGTCCAAGAAAGGGAGCGCCCTCGAGTGGTGGACAAGCTCGCCTCGCTGGTGCCGCTGCCGGCGAACGCGACGCGCGATGGCGTCATGGGACTCGATACGCAAATGCTGGACGGTTGGTGGTCGGCCATCTATCCGAGTTGGTCGGCCTGGCAGTGAGCATGCTCGAGGAGGTCAAGATGATCGGACGACATGGGAAGAAGGTCGTGGTGCTGGCCGCGCTCGCCGCCGGCGCCGCGGTGTGGGCCGGCGCTGCCCGCGCTGGCGCTCCGGGCCTTTGCTACGACCCGGGCACGCGCGACGGCTATGTGTGTCCCCCCTGCGGCTGCTCGGGCGATCGCCTGGCGTCCGCGGAGCGCGGCAAGTGCAAGCTGTGCCAGACGGATCTCGTGGCCCGCAAGGACCTGAAGCACGTCGCCATCGTGCTCTTCGAGGGCGTGGAGCTCCTCGACTTCAGTGGTCCGGGCGAGGTGTTCGCGGCCTCCGGCGACTTCTACATCTATACGGTCTCCAGGGATGGGAAACCGCTCACGAGCCAGGGCTTCGTGCGCGTCGACCCCGAGTACTCCCTCTACGATTGCCCCTGGCCCGACGTTCTCGTGGTCCCGGGTGGCAGCACCGGCAACCTCGTCGCGGACCGGACGATGATGGAATGGATCCAGGTCGTCGGCAAGCAAGCGGACCAGGTGCTGTCGGTTGGCTCTGGAGCCTTCGTCCTGGCGAAAGCGGGATTGCTCGACGGCCTCGAGGCCACGACGCACGCCGCGGACCTGGACGAGCTGCGTCGGGAAGCACCGCGGACGAAGGTGCGCGCGGGCGTGCGTTTCGTCGACAACGGCAAGGTGGTGACCACCGCCGGCGTCTCGGCGGGAATCGACGGCGCCTTGCATGTCGTCGGCAAGCTCTGCGGCGCGGACAAGGCGAAGACCGCTGCGGCGCGCCTGCAGTACGAGCCAGGCGCCGTGCCGGCGGGGACCGTGGTCACCCAGCTCCCCGGCAAGACGCAGTGAACGGCAAGACTCTCTGAGCGCGAGCGAGTCACGGCGCCGTCGAGTCGTCGGCGGCGCCCCCGACTCGCCAGGCCTCGGCGCAGCGACGGACGCCCCTTCCAGGGCTGCGGGCCTCCGGGATGGAACCTACCGCTCCGGGAAAACGTCATGAGTGAGACGACCCGAGAACTTCGTGGAGTCCTGCCGTTCTCATGCGCCGGGGAGGACGATGACGAACCCGTTCCGGTACCGTCGCTGCCCGCTCCGAGCCTCCTCCTGGGTTGCTTTCTTTCTCCTCCCGTTCTGCCTCTTCCAGACAGAGGCCCTCTCCGCCGGCAGCCTGGATCTGACCTTCCACGACGTCGGCATCGGCATCGGTGATTCTCGGACGATCCACGGACTCCGGCTCAACTACCGCGACCGCCGTTTGCGCGAGGTGAACGGGATCCATGTCACGCTCTGGTCGCCGCACGCGCGCTCGCGTGGCGTCGTCCGCGGTGTCGCCCTCGGGCTCCCGGTCACCGGCGCCGAGACGCTGCACGGTGTCGGCGTCGGCGCGCTCGGCATCGGGGCGGAGCGCGACGCCAACGGCATCCTGATCGGCTCCCTCGGCGTCGGTGCGGGGGAGCGGATTCGCGGCCTGGCGTTCGGCGGCCTCGGCGTCGGCTGCGGCGAAGATCTGGATGGCATCGCCGTCGGTGGCCTCGGCGGCGGCTGCGGCGGTCGCTCCCGAGGCGTGGTCATCGCCGGCCTCGGAGTGGGTGCCGAGGGATCGGTGCAAGGAATCCTCGTCGGCGGCCTCGGCGCCGGCGCCGGTGAAGACCTGGAGGGCCTCGGCTTCGCTGGCCTTGGTCTCGGAGCGGGCGCCGCTGTCCACGGCTTGCAGATCGCCGGACTCGGCATCGGCGCCGGCGGCGCGATGACGGGCATCCAGATCGCCGGATTCGGCGTCGGAGCCGGGGGCGCGACGAAGGGGATCCAGATCGCCGGGCTCGGCGTCGGGGCCGGCACGACGATGACCGGAATCCAAATCGGCGGCATTGGAGTCGGGGCCGGCGAGGAGCTGCGGGGAATCAACATCGCCGGCGTCGCCGCCGGATCGCCACGGATCGCGGGCCTCACCTTGAGCGGCATCGTCTCTGGCGGCGTCGACATCACCGGCCTCACCGTGACCGGGGCTTACTGCACCGTGGGCAAGGGGGGTCTGCTGCAGGGCGCGTCACTCTGCATCTTCAATCGCGTGCAGGGGAAACAAGAAGGTTTCACGCTCGGCGTGCTCAACATGGCGCGCCGGCTGCGTGGCGTGCAGATCGGTCTCTTGAATTACGCCGGCGACAATCCTCCGTGGCTGCGTTGGCTCCCCTTGGTCAACGCCCACTTCTAAGGCAACGCCCACTGCCGAGGTGGTGCGACTCCCCACCAGAAGTCAAGACGGTTCCGCGCGCACCGCGACCCGAGGCCCGGATGGGAACGTCCGCCGTCGGGAGCCGGGCCAGGTGCCGACAGGTCGTCTGTGCGCTACGCCGTGGACGCCCGTTGTCACCATTGGTATATGTCCTGCACGAAGAAGTGACCGCTCTGGACTGCTGCATTTTGCCCGGGGGAGGGCGAACCTCTTGGTTGGAAAAGACTTCCCAGGAAAGGGCAAGCCCTGGAGCCCCCCGTGTCCATCGCCGTCGTCTGGTTGCGTTGCCATCGCAAGAATCCCCTTTGGCGCTTCCACGCCGAAGCCTTTGCTCTCAGGAGGAGGCGGGTCATGACCAGGACTTCCCGACCATCTCTGGGTGTGTTCCTCGGTGCGGTCGTCTCGATCGCTGCCGTCGTTGCCACCACACCGCCGCTGGCGGCGCAGGAAGAGAAACCTGCACAGGAGAAACCTGCATTCGATTGGGTCGCCGGGCCGCTCCGTGCCGATCTCGGCAAGCATGCACAGGTCCAGGTCCCGGAAGGCTACGTCTTCCTGGGGCAGAAGCAGGCTGGGGAGCTCATGCAAGCCCTCGGCAACCCACCCACGGGTCAAGAGGAAGGCGTCATCGCGCCCACCGCCGAGGACCAGAACTGGATGCTCGTCTTCGAGTTCGACGGCATGGGCTACGTCAAGGACGACGACAAGGCGAGCCTGGACGCCGACGCCATCCTGAAGAGCATCAGGAAAGGAACGGAGGAAGCCAACAAGTACCGGGAGAAGCATGGAGCCCCGGCACTCACCATCGTGGGCTGGGAAGTCGCACCGCGCTACAACGAGACCACCCATCTGCTCGAGTGGTGCATCCGCGGCGAGTCGGAGGGGCGGCCCATGCTCAACTACAATACCCGCGTCCTCGGACGCCGTGGGGTGATGTCCGCCACCCTGCTCGTCGGCCCGGAGGAGCTCGAGGCCACCTTGCCGACGTATCGTGAACTGCTCTCCACCTTCGATTTCATGAGCGGCAACCGCTATGCCGAGTTCCAAAAGGGTGATCGCGTCGCCGAGATCGGCCTGACCGCACTCGTCGCCGGCGGGGCCGGAGCTCTGGCGCTCAAGACCGGGCTGTTCAAGAAATTCTTCAAACTGATCATCGTCGGCGGCGTCGCTGTGGTGAGCGCCGTCGGCCGCACAGTCAAACGACTCCTCGGGAAGCGGGGCGAGCCGATCACTCCCACTGCCTGATGACCGAGTGGCGCGAAGTCGGCCTGGTCTTGCTGGGCCTCTACACCCTGGAGGGCGCCTTCCTCCTCTCGGCGGGAGCGGTTGTCTTCGTCCAGTGGTGGTCGGGCGTCCGGATCGAGCTGCCGTCGGCCGGCGGCCGGCGCGATTTCCCGCGCTTCGGTCCCTTCGTCCCGTGGGGACGGCGCTGGCTCGCCACCGAGTGGCCGTGCTCGCTCTCTCCCACCGGGATCCAGCCAGGCTCCCTGGCGGGCTGCAGCGAAGCGCTTTCCACCTCGTGTCTGGGCGATTCCCTCCGCTTCGAAGACATCGAGAGCATGCGCGTCGAAGCCTCGACGCTTGTCGTCAATGGCTCACACTTCGCCCGCTTCGTGACGAGCGGCGAAGCGCGCCGCTTCGCGTCCCACTTGCAGCAGCTGCGCGGCGCGCCGCTCGCAGCGCGGAAAGCCCTGATCCATACCTGGGTGGCCTCGCGCCTGGATGCCGAGGCCGTGCAGCGCCGAGTGGCCGACTTCACCCGTCTCGCCCGGCCACTGGCGATGGTGTGCACGGCGCAGGGCTTCGTGCTCGGCGCGGTCATCGCCAACATGCTCTTCGACCCGGACCTGCTCCTGCGTACCTGGAAAGTCGCGTTGTGTCTCTGGGTCCTGCTGCTGGTGCCGCACACGGCCTTGTTCCTGCGCTGCCATCGACGCTTCCGGCCCGAGTACAGAGCGGAACGCATCCAGGCGCTCGTCACCAACCTGCTCGCTCCGGTGGCTTCGGTGTTCGCCCATGTCCATCTGTCCGAGAAGATCGTCGAGGAGTTCGAGCCCATCGCGGTGGCGATGGCCGTGGCGAGCCCTCGCGAAGTGCGTGCCCTGGCGCGGCTCGCCCTAGGAGCGCAAAGATCGTCGCCCGCTGGCGCCGGGACCGCCGTGTGGTTCGCCCACACCGTGCACACCCGACTCCGCGAGGTGCTTTCACGGCGCGAGGATGGGCTCGGTGAATCTCTAGCGACACCACCGAGTCGCCACCCCGGGGCACGCGCCTATTGTCCGCGCTGCCACGATCAGTTCGTGGTCGCCAGCGGGGATTGTCCACGCTGTGAACCCCTGCAGCTCGTGGCCTTCTCCGAGCCCGTGGTGTCCTGAGAGCAAGTGCGTCAGCTGTGGTGCGGCAAGGAGGATCGACGGGGACGACGCGGGCGCTAGGCGGTGCGGCATGGTTGGCGAAGCGACGGTGCTCGACTGGTTGCATCGGCTTCGCGCTTCGCCAACCTACTCCCCTCCCCACATGAGGAGTCCGCGAGCAGCCCCTTGCAGGTTCCCTGCGGTCGTACGCCCGAGGTGCTCGAGGCGCTCCTGGAAGGGCGGGACCTAGTTGCCGGGCTTGGAGCCACCTGGACACAAGTCTCGGCTTTCGGTGCGGTTGACGGGAGTAGCCATCCGTAGGTAACGTGAAGCGCCCTCGCCGCGCTCTGGACTTCTTGTTGTGCACCATGGGGTTGCCTGCCAGCGCGGCGTGCGCACCGGAGGGAGGATGCTCTCAGGAGAGTCCGGCGGCGGCCCTGCCCTGGGTGTGCCTCCGGAGCCGGAAGCCATCCGCGCGCAGCTCGAGCGCATCCTCGCCAGCCCGCACTTCTCCGGCACGGACCGCAGCCGGAGGTTTCTCCGCTTCGTGGTGGAGGAGGCCCTCGCCGGGCGCTCCGAGCGCTTGAAGGAATACACCCTCGCCATCGAAGTCTTCGACCGCGACGACACTTTCGACCCCTCCACCAACCCGGGCGTGCGTGTCGAAGCGAGCCGCCTGCGCCGCCGGCTGGAGCACTATTACCTCACCCTCGGGCGCGAAGATCCGGTGCTCATCGAGCTGCCGCGGGGAACCTACGTGCCCGTGTTCCGCCCGAAGGCGGACATCCTGCACTTGCAGGAAGACATCGCCGCCCTCACCTCCACCGATCTGACGACGTTGACCCCAGGATTCCCGGGCGGACCGTCGGTGGCGGTCTTGCCCTTCGACAACCTGGGCGGCGAGCGCTTTTTCGCCGACGGCGTGACCGTCGAGATCATCACCGCCCTATCGCGCTTCCGCGAGTTCCACGTCCTCGCCCGCAACACGACTTTCCAGCACGATGCTCGCGAAGGCATCACCCAGATCGCCCGGCGCCTCGGCGTGCGTTACGTCCTGCACGGGAGCGTCCGGCGGGACGAAAACCGCATCCGGGTGAATGCCGAGCTCTCCAGCGGCACGAACGGGAAGGTCTTGTGGGCGGAAGGCTACGAACGGGACCTCTCCGCCGCGTCGGTGTTCGACATCCAGGACGAGATCGCGAACCACGTGGTCACCACCATCGCCCAGCCTCACGGGGTGATCGCCCGACCCGAGGCGGCGCAGGCGCGGCACAAACCCCCGGAAAGCCTCGACGCTTACGATGCGGTGCTGTTGTTCTACGCCTATTCCGCCCACCATGCGCCGGAAGGTCACGCCCGGGCGCTCGAGGCAGTGGAACACGCCCTGCAGACGGAGCACGACTCCGCCTCGCTCTGCGCCGTCCATGCCTATCTGTATCTCGACATGGATCGCTTCGGCTACAACCTGCGCGGTAGCCGCGAAGAAGCCCGCGAACAGGGCATGCGAAGCGCCCAGGCCGCAGTCCGGCTCGATCCGCTGGAGCCGAGGGGTTACCATGCGCTGTTCCTGGCGCATTTCGCGCGCGGCGATCTCCGGGCCTTCCGCGAAGCCGGGGCCCGGGCCTTGGCGCTCAACATGAACGACACCGATACCCTCGCCGACTATGGGCTGCACCTGATCCTGAGCGACGACCTGGAGCGTGGCAGCCTGTTCATGAAGGTGGCGCTGACGCTCAATCCGGAGCCCCCCGACTGGTACTGGTTCGCCTTCTTCTCCCTGCACTTCACGCGCGGCGAAATGGAGGAGGCCCTCGACATGGCGCTCCGGGTGCAGAACGAGTCCTTCTATTGGTCGCCTTGCATGCAGGCGGCGGTGTACGCCCGGCTGGGGATGAAGGAGCAAGCGGCCGCCGCGGTGCAGCGCCTGCTCGCCCTCTATCCCGATTTCCCCGCCCGCGCCCGGGCCGAAGTCGGGCGCTGGGTCAACGCCAAGCGCGCCGACTCCGTCCTCGACGCTCTCGGCGAAGCCGGCCTCGCCATCCATTGATCCATGGAACAGGAGGCTCGAAGGAACGGCGATGGCCCACGATGATGCGCCTCGCGGTCACGTCCTCACCCGCCGCGAGGCACTCGCGCTCCTCGGCGTCACGGGCGCCGCGTTCTTCGGCAGGTCCGTAGCGGCATTCACTCCGCTCCTGCACCATGCTGCCCCAGCGTGGGGGCAGGGTGCCGCAGGCACACCACCGAGCACGGGTGCCGCAGCCTGGCCCGCAACGCCTGCCGCTGCTGCCTCGCCGGCACCCGGAGCCGCCACCTCGTGCATCGTCCGGCCGGGGCAGACCGAGGGACCGTACTTCGTCGACGAACTGCTGCTCCGCTCCGACATCCGCTCTGATCCCTCCGACGGCTCGACCCGGCCGGGCGCCGAACTCCGCCTGGCAATTCATCTCTCGGCGCTGCTGGCCGACAGCTCCTGCATCCCCCTGGCAGGTGCGTACGTCGACCTCTGGCACTGCGATGCGCTCGGCGTCTATTCGGACGTCCAAGACCCGGGATTCGACACCTTGGGGAAGAAGTTCCTCCGGGGCTACCAAATCACCGACCCCAGCGGCGTCGCGAGCTTCGTCACCATCTATCCCGGCTGGTACCTGGGGCGGACGGTGCACATGCATGTCAAGATCCGCTCGGCTCCGGCCACCAGCCCCGGTTTCGACTTCACCTCCCAGCTCTACTTCGACGACGCCCTCACCGACCAGGTCCATGCCCAGCAGCCTTACGCCTCCAAGGGACAGCGCCCCTTCCGCAACGACGCCGACGGCCTCTACCGCCAAGGCGGCTCGCAGCTGCTCCTCGCCGTCAGCCCGGACGGGAGTGCTTACGTCTCGACCCTCGAGGTGGCGCTCCAGGGCGTGGTGAGCGTGCGCCCCGGGACCTGGAGCGGGGTGAAGACGAAGTACTCCTAGCAGTCCGTGGCCGGCATGGCGGGCATCGACGCGGTCAGCGATAGGGAATGGTACTCGGCGGTCCGGGATCCAGGCCGAGGAAAGGCGTCGTCGGCAAGGGGCCGAAGTCGAAGACCTTGGTGGAAGCGCCCTCGGGGGACTCCAAGGCGTGGGAATAGCGCAGCTCCGTGGGCTCGAAGACCAGCAGTTCGTTGTGCAAACGGATGCCGAAGCCCACGATGGAGTAGTACTTGTCCTCCAGGAACGAATCGGCCTCGGGGCCGATCGTGCCGATGTCGAGCCGGCCGAAGAAGCCGAAGCGGAAGCCGAAGGCCTTCCACGGCGTGAGCAGGACCGATTCGAGACCACCCACCAGACGCTGCCGATCCCGTAGCGGCGAGCCCGTGATCCCAGCGAAGCCAGCGCTCCCATCCAGCGGAATGTCGTCGTTCTCCCGCCGCCGAAATCCGTGCGTATAGGAAACCTGGAAGAACTGCCGGAAGCCGTAACCACCGTGGTCCAGGAGCGGGGTGAAGTAGCTGCCGGCGAGATCCACCACCCCGTCCTCCATGGTGCGCTGGTGGAGGAAGGTGCCGCCGGCGGCGCGGAAGGCGAGATACCCCCAGCCCGTGTACTTCGCCGCCCGGAGCTCCGCGGCGCCGTAAGCTCGATTCTCGAATTCACTGAACTCCATGCCGCCGGTGAGCGTCGCCAGCAACCCATGCGGGATGTCTTCTCTCCAGCCGTATCCGCGCAGCAAGCGCCCTTGTTCGAAATCGCTCTTGGTGAAGGAGAAGCTCGCGAGCACGAGGTGCCGATCACGGAAGGGGCGATTGAAGTCGGCGGTCACCGAGTCGGGGCGGACGTAGAAGTCCAGGTAGTCGTAGCCGAGGGCGGGCACGAGCGCCTGGCGGCTGACGCCGCCGTGCGGCGCCTTGCCCACGGGGAACGCCCGCCCGCCCCATACGAAGGTCTCCAGGAAGGCCTGGCGGGGAACGTCGCCGGGCGCCGGCTTCAGATCGGTCATGGCGAAGGCGAGGGCCCCGGTGCTGCGGATCTGCGGTGCTTCGCGTGCGCGGGAAAGCACCACGCCCCAGGCCCGTTCCCGGTAGGTGTTGCGGTACTCGTAGGCGTTGCGTACGAAGGAACCGCTGATGTTGTCGACGCGGTATCTGCCGACGTACCCCAGCTCTTGGGGTTGCTCGGCGTCGATGAGGAGCAGGTTCTCGAAATGGTGCCCCCAGCCGGCGAAATTGCGGTCCGCCAGGCGGATGTCGGCACTCGAGGTGTTCTTGATCTTGAGGTCGAGGCCAAGGGTCCAACGATCCCGCGTCACCACGTAGAGGTCCACCGAATCCGGCGCCGACTCCACCGGCGCCACCACGACATTGGCCTCTTGCAGGAAAGGCGCGGCGCGCAACAGGCGCTCGGAATCGGCGAGGGCGTTCGGATCGAGCCTCTCGCCTTCGTGCATGAGCAAGTAATTCTCGATGATGCCTCTGCGCGTGTTGAAGTGCAGGGCATCGCCGACGCGACTCAAGGTGGACTGCACTGCATCGCCGCCGCCGGCGTCGTAAGCGCTGAAGACGTCGAGGCGTTCGATGACGATGTGGCGGATGGTGAGACCAGCGTAGGGGGCGAAGAAGTCCAGGCTCGGGGTGACGGCAGCCTGCTCCTGGAGCGGCAGCGCCGAAGGCTGGAAGACGTAGCGGGAGAGCTCGCGGGTCAGGCGATTGCGGGAGAGCTTCGCCTCCAGCGAGTCGAGCGTGGTGCTCCCGCCCACCAGACTGTCGGGCGGCTCCGCGACCGCAGCCGTCGCCGCGCCGCAGAAGAAGATGGCGGCGAGGAGCCGAGCGTGGAACCTCATGGTGTGAGCCGCCACGGGGCAGGAGCGGCGTTCAAGCCTCGAAACCGATGCGTCCGTGGCTGCCGTCGCAATAGGGCTTGTTCTGCGATCCGCCACAACGGCAGAGGGACAGGCGCTGCGCCGGACACGCCACCCCGGTGGCGGTGGAGCGGACGACCACGGGGCCCAGGAGACGGAGCGGGCCGTTCTTCGTCAAGATGATGTGCAACGCCCCGCCGAGCAAGCGTGCTGCTCCGGGAGCGGTGGCGCCGGTGCCAGGGGCGGCTGGGGCGCTGACGCCAGCGACAGCGCCGCCGGGAGCCCCGCCCACCGGTCCTCCTGCGGCTGCCGTCGCGGCGGCGCTGGGCACCGGTGGCGGCGGCACCTCGCCCGGGTCGGAGAAGCCGAGCTTCCGGTGCTGGCCGTCGCAATAAGGCTTGTTCGCCGAGCCGCCGCAGCGGCAGAGCGCCAGGCGCAGCTCCCGGGCGATCTCCATCCCCAGTGCATCCTGGAGCACGATCTCGCCGCGGGCGTAGAGCGGACCATCGGGCGAGGGGGTCACCTCGTTCACGAGCGCCGCTGCCTCCACCGTGCCATCGCTGCGTTCGTAGCGCAAAGCACCGGTGGGACACCGTTCCACCACGCGCACCACTTCTTCGGCACTCGCGCCTTCCAGGCGCACCCAGGGGCGCCGCTCGGGATCGAAGACGCTCGGCAAGCCACGCACGCATTCCGTCGCGTGGATGCAGCGTTTCACCTCGTAGGTCACGGCGATCTCGTCGCCTTGGTAACGATGGCTCCCCATGCGCATCCACCTCTCGTTGTCGCCACCACCCAGCCGGCGTCCCTCATGGTAGCACCGTGCCTCGGCAGCGCGCCCTCCCTTGACACTCCCGAACCGCCCCCCCTATGTTCGGACCCCCCAACGGTGGGAAACGATGCTCGATCGGCTGCTTCCTCGAGCCGCGCAAGACAGTCTGCTGCGACGGATCCGTCAGGCCGAGGGGGGGGTGCTCACCTCCCTGCACGGGAGTAGTCCGTCCCTCATCGCTGCTCTCCTGCAACGCGACCATCCGGTACAGACGCTGGTCGTGGCGCCGAAATTCGATGATGCGGAGGAACTGGCCCAGGACCTCGCCACGCTCCTCCCGGACACGCCGGTGCATCTCTTCCCCGAATTCGAGATCCTCCCCTACGAGAAACGTTCGCCCTACAAGGGCATCACCGGCCAGCAGGTCGAGGTGCTGCACCACCTGCTTTCCGGCGACAGCTGCATCGTCGCCACCTCGGCGAAGGGGCTGAAGTGGAAGGTGCAGCCGCCGGAAGAGATCCTCGATTACACCTTGCGCTTCGCGGTGGGCGGGGAGATCGACTACGACGGCGTGCTGGCTCGCTTCGGCGAGATGGGTTACTACGCCGTGCCTCGCGTCGAGTCGCCCGGCGACTTCGCGCGCAAGGGCGGCATCCTGGACGTGTTCAGCGTCTCCTACGAGAACCCCCTGCGCCTCGAGCTCCTGGGCGATCGGGTCGAATCGATGCGCTTCTTCGATGCCACGACGCAGCGTTCGCTGGGCGAGATCTCCACCGCCCTCGTGCCTCCCTGCTCTCCCCTCATCCTCTCGGACGCCAACTTGCAGCGTGCCGAGCAAAGGCTGCGTGCGAGCCAACAGGGCAGCGAGCCCGCCCGCGCTCGGCTCGCCGACCACGTGCGCGAGCGCCTGCATTTCGACGGGATGGAGCGCTACGCGGCCTACTACTCGCCGCGGGTCCTCCTCACCGAGTTCTTCCTGGATGCCCGGCGCCTGCTCTGGGTGCGCCCGGAGGCCGTGGTCGAGCAGCTACGTCGGCTCGACGAGGAGATCCACAAGCTCTTCGACGACGCCCGCCGCGGCGGCGAGCCGGTGCCGGAACCCGAGGCGATCTACGCTCCCAACACGGTCCTGCAAGCCTTGCCGGCCGGCATGCCCACCTACTACCTCACCCAGGTGCATTTCGGCGGCGCCCCTCTGGACAAGCTCCTCGAGCCGGCGCCGTCGGCCACGGAGGGCACGGCAGCGCCAGCGCCCGCCCAGGCCGCCGATCTGCCCGTGGTGCGTCTGGCGATCCAGTCGCCCGGAGAGCACGCCGGCCGGGTGGCGGAGCTGCAGCGCGACCTCGAGCACCGGCTGCTCCTCGGGCAGCGCATCCACATCTTCTGCGACAACCCCGGGCAGGCGCAGCGCCTGCAAGAGCTCCTGGACGACATCGCCGACCGCCTCGACTTCCCCGTGGGGGAGCTGCAGTCCGGGTTCGTGCTCGTCGAGCACAACGTGGTCGTGCTCACCGACCGCGAGATCTTCCAGCGCTACAAGCGCCGGCAGCGCCGCCGCAAATACCGCGTCAGCCAGGGCACCTCGGCATACGAGGAGCTGCAGCCCGGCGATTTCGTCGTCCACGTGCAGTACGGCATCGCCCGGTACTTGGGGATCCAGAAGTTGCAGGTCGAAGGCGCCGAGATCGACTGCCTGCAACTCGCCTTCGCCGGCGGCGACAAGATCTACGTCAGCGTCGACCAGCTGAACCGGGTCGAGAAGTACGTGGGCAAGGAGGGCGCCGTCCCGGAGCTGACCAAACTCGGCACCAACGCCTGGGAGCGCATCAAGGAACGCGCCAAGCGCGCCATCGCCGCCATGGCCCAGGAACTGCTCGGCCTGGCGGCGGCGCGGAAGTCCCAGCCTGGTCACGCTTTCTCCGCCGACACGCACCTGCTCAAGGAGCTCGAGGCTTCGTTCATCTACGACGAGACGGAAGACCAGCTGCGCGCCATCGGCGACGTCAAGGTCGACATGGAGAAGCCCGCTCCCATGGACCGCCTCGTCTGCGGCGACGTGGGCTTCGGCAAGACCGAGGTCGCCATGCGCGCCGCCTTCAAAGCGGTGCTGGACAACAAGCAGGTCGCGGTGCTCGTGCCGACCACGATCCTGGCGCAACAGCACCTGGGCACTTTCCGCGAACGTCTGGCGGACTTCCCCGTCGTCGTCGAGATGGTGTCGCGCTTGCGCCCGACGAAGGAGCAGAAGGAAATCCTCGTCAAGGTGGCCCGCGGCGAAGTGGACATCCTCATCGGCACCCATCGCTTGCTCTCCCGGGACGTGGAGTTCAAGTCGCTGGGTCTCGTCGTCGTCGACGAAGAACACCGGTTCGGCGTGGCTCACAAGGAGAAGTTGAAGCGCTTCAAGCAGACCGTGGACGTGCTCTCCATGACGGCGACACCGATCCCACGCACCTTGCACATGGCCCTGGTCGGACTGCGGGAGATGTCGCTCATCAACACCGCACCCCGGGACCGCCTGCCGGTGCAAACGGAGATCGCCCCCTTCGCCGAAGAGATCATCGTGGATGCCATGATGCGCGAACTCGACCGCGGCGGGCAGATCTATCTCGTGCACAACCGCGTGCAGAGCATCGACGCCATGGCCGGCTACGTGCGGCGCATCATGCCCTCGGCGCGTGTGGCCGTGGCCCACGGCCAGATGGAGGAACGGGCCCTCGAGAAGGTCATGCTCGACTTCCTCGACCAGAAGTTCGATGTGCTGGTGTCGAGCATGATCATCGAGAGCGGCCTCGACATCCCCAGCGTCAACACCCTGATCGTCAACCGCGCCGACCGGCTCGGCCTGGCGCAGCTCTACCAGCTGCGCGGCCGTGTCGGGCGTTCGAGCCACAAGGCCTACGCCTATTTCCTCGTCCCCCGCACCGGCACCACCACCGAGCTGGCGCGCAAGCGCCTGGCAGCGCTGCAAGAGTTCGAGGCCCTCGGCTCGGGCCTGCGCGTCGCCATGCGGGACATGGAGATCCGCGGCGCCGGCAACATCCTGGGGCCGGAGCAGCACGGCCAGATGGCGGCGGTGGGCTTCGAGCTCTACTGCCGTTTGCTCGAGCAGGCCGCCAGCGAACTGCAGGGGCGGCAAGCTCCCGAGGAAATCACGGCGCGGATCGACGTGGACCTGGAGTACCGGCTCCCGGACCGCTACGTGCCGGATCCGGAGGAGAAGATGCGGGTATACAAGAGGGTTTCCGGCTGCCGGGAACCGGGGGAGCTAGAGGCTCTGCGGGAGGAGCTCCAGGACCGCTTCGGGACGCCCCCGGAATCCGCATCCAACCTGTTGCATGTGGCTGAGTTACGGCTTCTTGCGCACGCCGCCGGGGCGGAGCGTGTACGCCTGCGGGGGTCGCGCGCCGAAGTCGTCTTGCGCCCCGGGCGGTCGCTCGCCCGGCCCGAGATCGAGACCTTGGTACGGGAATTACCGCACAAGCTCGCCTTCGATGCCGCGGGGGAGTTCCGGATCATCCAGCACCTGCGCCCAGGAAACCGGCTGACCCAGGTGGCCCAGCTCTTGGACCGCCTCCCGGGGACACGGGCCGGGAGCGAGGTGCGCGCCGCCCCCCGGTGAAGCCGTGCGCCGCCAGTCCCGAGGGTTGCCCTGACCGGGCATTGCCCTATGATGGGTGCGGGGAAACGAAAGACGCAGCCCAAGGGAGCATTCCATGAGACGGGTTCGAGCCAGCATCTGGGCCCTGGTCTTCCTGGCCGCGGCCTGCTCCAAGTCCAAGGAGGGGCGGCAGGACGCCGTCGTTGCCAAGGTGGGCAGCCACCAGGTGACGAAGGCCTACTACGAGGATCGCCTGGAAAAGATGGATCGGTCGCTGCTCCCGGACACCCTGGACCTGGCGGGGAAGCGGAAGTTCCTCGAATTCATCATCAACAAGGAAGTGTTGGCGCTCAAGGCGGAGGAGCTCGGCTATGCCGAGGATCCGGAGGTCAAGGCGCAGTTCGCCATCCTCGAGGAACAGATCCTGCACGGCAAGTCGGTGGAGGTCGCGATCAAGGACAAGGTGGCGGCTACCGACGCGGAGATCCAGAAGTTCTACGACGAGAGCAAGCACAAGATCCTGGTCAAGCAGATCATCGTGCCTACCAAGAAGGAAGCGGACGACTTGCTCCCCTTGCTGCGCGCCGGAGCCAACTTCGACTCCATGGTGGACGTGCACTCCCACGTGCCGCGGATCGGCGACGACGGCATGGAGATCCCGGTGGCTCAGCGCGCCATCTTCGGCGAGCTGGAGTACGGCCGGGCGAATCCGAAGGTGGAAGCGGCCATCTTCGACACCCCCATGGGACAAGTGGCGGAGCCGGTGGAGACCGCGTATGGCTGGCACATCTTCCTACCGTTTTCCGAGAGCCCGGTGAAGAAGCGGACCTTGGAGGAAGAGCGCCCGCTGATCGACGAGCAGATCGCCCGCCGCAAGCGCCGGGAAGCGACGAACGATTACTACGAGTCGATCCTCACCAAGCACAAGTTCAACGCCCAAGGCGAGGCGCTCGCCCTCATCAACCGCAAGATGCCTCCTGATTCGGACGAGCCCGTGGACCCAGCGAACGAAGTGAAGCCCGTCATCGACTTCAACTTCCAGGAACGGGAGACCCTCCTCTTCGAGGTGGATGGGAAGAAATACACCGTCGGCGATTTCTCCGACCGCTACGACCAGACGAGCTGGCCCGAGCGACCCAAGAAGTGGGTGGGCGCCCAGGGGTTGTACTACTGGATCCGGGACGTGTGGCTGAAGCCGCTGCAGATCGAACAGGCGCGCGCCGACGGCATCGACAAGCTCCCCGAGGTGGTCAACGAGATGAAGCTCCGCCACGAGATGCTGATGGTCGGACAGCTGCACGACAAGCTCATCGGCGAGCAGGTGCCGACGCCCTCGGAGGACGATCTGCGCAAGTTCTACGACGACCACGCCAAGATCTACGTGGAGAAGGAAAAGCGGATCTGCAACGTCATCTTCCACCCGCGGGAGACGGTGGTGCGCCGGGCCTACGAGGAGATCCGTGGGGGTGCCGATTTCGTCGCCACCGCGATCCGTTACAACGATAACGCCACCAAGCCCGAGGACGTCCGGACGGTGGCCTTCTCGCGGGACGATCAGAAGCACGCCTTGATCGCCGACAGCGCCTTCACCCGTGAGCTGCACCAGTACACCCAGCCGTTCAAGACCGGAGGTCGCGACCCGGGCACGCAAGGATGGGTCATGCTGCAGGTGCAACAGATCATCCCGGAGCGCCCCTTCGCCCTCGAGGACGTGAAGGAGAACGTCGTGCAGGACTGGCAGAGCGACTGGAGCGAGAAGCACCTGAACGAACTCCTGGTGGATTGGAAAAAGCAGGTCCCCATCGAGGTGGACGAGAAAATCCTGCTCGCCACCGAGGTGCGGCGGACCGACGTGGTCGTGCCCGGCAAGATCCAGGCGGGAACGCAGTGAGGCGGCGCCGGGCGAGACACGGCGCGGGCGCCGCCGGCGTGCTCGTGGCTCTGGCCCTGGCCCAGGCGGGCTGCAGTGGCAAGGGCGACACCCAAGGTGGGCGCGGCACGACGCAGCGCAGCGCCGACGCCCTGGCGCAAGTCAACGGCGCCGAGCTGCGTGCCGAGGACCTGCGCAAGCTCATCCCGGCGGACTACCGCGAAAGCGTCACCGGGGCCGAGATCTACGCCATCCTCGACCGCTGGATCGAGACCGAGCTGCTGTACCAGCACGCCCTGAAGGAGCACATCGAGAGCGACACCGAGGTGGGCGAGACGCTGCACCAGATGCGGCGGCAGATCCTCGCCGACGAATACCTGCAGCGGGAAATGAAGAACCGCGTGCGCGTGGGTGAAGATGAAGTACGGGACTACTACGAGTCCCATGTCGACCAGTACACCCAGGAAGTGCACCTGCGACACATCGTGGTGAACTCCTCCGAGGAAGCGCGGCAAGTGCTGACGGAGCTGCGGGCCGGCGGCGACTTCCGCGCCCTGGCGCAGCGCTACTCCGTGGACCCTTCCGGCCCCCGCGGCGGCGACCTGGGTTTCCTCGGCAAGGGCGCCATGAATCCGGCCTTCGAGCCCGAGGTGTTCCAGATGGCCCCGGGCGAAGTCCGCGGGCCCATCGCTTCCGGCTTCGGTTTCCACATCGTCCAGGTCGTGGGCCGGAGACCGGCCACGGACCCGTTGCCCTTCGAACTGGCCCGCGACGAGATCATGCAGATGCTGCTCCTGGAGAAGCAGCGCGCGGCGGAGAAGAAGCTCTTCGCCGAGCTGCGGCAGGAAGCGAGCATCTTCCTCGCCAAGGCCTATGCCGGCATGCCCATCGAGCCGGAGACCGCGCCGACCACTGCCAGCACGGTGCTCGATACCACGGACGTGTCCAATCCGGACATGCCGCTGGAAGACACCTCCACCACCGCTCCGTCGGAGCCGGTGCAGCCGCACTGAGTCCCGCTTCGGGAGACAGGAGCGAGGCGCATGCAGACGAGTCGATTCCGGCAGCGAGCGCCGCGGAGGCGCCGGCACCTTTTCGCCGGCGACGCCCGTCCGCGCCGGCGCGGCGCTCTCACGCTGGCGCGCCGCTGGCTCGCCTTCGGTGCCTGCGCTTGCCTGCTCGGTTTCGCCGCTCCTGCCCAGGCCGCACGCGAGATGGTGGATCGCATCGTGGCGATGGTGGACGACGAGTCCATCCTGCTCTCCGACGTGCTCCGGGAGATGAACCTGGTGCGCCTGCAGCGGAGCCTGGGAGAGATGAGCGAGGCGGAGCAGGAGCAGCTCTTCCGCACCGTGCTGGACGGCATGATCGACGATCAGCTCCTGGTGGCCCAGGCCAAGGTGAAGGGCTACGAAGTGGGCGAGCAAGAGCTGAGCGAGTCGGTGGACAAGGAGGTCCGCAGCATCAAGGAACGCTTGGGAGGCGAAGAGGCTTATCGGCGGGAGCTGCAGCGCCAAGGCTTCACCGAAGCCGAGGTGCGCGACATGCACCGGGAGCAAAGGCGCAAGCAGATCCTCGCTTCCCGGGTGGTGCAGAACGAGCTGCGCCCCCAGGTGTCCATCACCGCCGACGAAGTTCGCCAGTTCTACGACACCCAGCGCGATTCCGTGCCTGCCGAACTGCTGCGCACACCGGTGCGCGTCCGTCTCGCGGACATCCTGATCATCCCGCGGGACGAAGAGAAGGAGAAGGCCGCCCGCGCCAAGATGGATGCCATCCTGCAGCGCCTGCAAGGCGGCGAGGACTTCGCCAAGGTCGCCACCGAGCAGTCCGAGTGGCCCACGGCGAAAAATGGCGGCTCGCTGGGCAAGTTCCGCTACGGCGACTTCGAGAGCGACGCCTTCGACGAGGCCGTGAGCAAGCTCGAGCCGGGCCAGATGAGCCCGGTCATCCCGACGAAGTTCGGCCTCATGGTGGTCAAGCTGGAAAGCCGCGACGGCGAGGTGATGACGGCCCGGCACATCGTGATCAAGATCGAGCCCGACGAGAACGCCCGCGTCAACGCCCTGGAGCGGGCCTTGGATCTGCGGCGGCGGGCGCTGGCCGGGGAGGATTTCGCGGCCCTGGCGCGGCAGTACTCCGACGACCCGCTCACCAAGGAGAAGGGCGGCATGGTGGAGGACGACTGGGACATCGAGGGCTTGCGTCCCGAGTTTCGCGGTGCCGTGGATTCCCTCGCCGTGGGCGAGATCAGCAACGTCCTCAACACCCCGAACGGCTTCTACGTCCTCAAGATCCTGGAGCGGAACGAGTCGAAGGAGACCACCTTCGAGGAAATCCGCGAGCCCCTGCACCGCTACATGGAACAACGCGAGCTGGAGAAGCTCTTCCAGAGCTACGTGCACGACCTGCGCAAGAAGTTCTTCGTCGACGTGAAGGTCTAGAGCGCCCCGCCAGACTCAGCGCCAATCGCCGCTGGAAACGAAGGCCGCCCAATAGAAGGGATGGGTGCTCTGGCCGCGGGAACGCCGCGCCGCGAGTATGGCGACGTCGGCGTGGTGCACGGCGTCGGCCGTCCCTTGGTGCTGACGCAGCCGCGCCTCGTACAAGGCGCGCATCCACGCCCGCGTCGGTTCGTCCGCCACCGGCCAGAGGCTCATGATCACCGAGCGGGCGCCGGCCACCTGAAAGGCCCGGCAGAGACCGAGCACCCCTTCTCCCACGCGCACCTCGCCGAGACCGGTGTTGCATGCCGACAGCACCGCCCACTCCACTCCCTGCAGATCGAGGGCGGCGATCTCCGCCGCGGTCAGGATGCCGTCTTCGCTTCCCGGCGGCGCCGCCGCGCGCCGGTTCGCTCCAGCCAGGGCCAGACCCGATTGCAGGAGGAGATCCGGGGGCCTCGGGACCGCCGACTCGAGCGGGAGCTTGTGCAGCTGGATGCTGCGGGTTCCCGCCGCCGCCGGCGCACAGGCGCCGAGGAAGAAGCCGTGCGTCGCCAGGTGCAGCACGCGCTTGCCCGGTGCGGCGCGCTTGAAAGCCACGTCGCTCGCAGCGGGCCCGGTGAGCACGGTGGACCCCGCGCCCCAGAGCCGGGCGACATCGCCGACCTCTCGCGCCGTTCCGGGGAGCGGCACGAAGTGCAACGACTCGAGAGCGGCACAAGGAGAGTCGCGCAGGGCGAGGTCGCTGGCGTCGCTCGCCAAAAGCAGCGAGACCTCGCTCTCGGTCCTATCGCTCTGGCCGTCGAAGTCCGCCCCACCCAGCGCCAAGAGCCCGTGCCCCGCCGGCGCCTGGCGTAGCGGCAACAGATCACGCTCCGAGGCGAGCGTGTGCACCCGCACCCCGGCATCGGCGAGGTAACCATCGGCGGCGCGCTCCGCTTCGCCCCGAGGCAAGGCGGCGATGTTGAGCAGGTGCAGGGCGCCGTCCGGAACCACGAGGACGTGCGACGCACCGGCGACGTAAGGCTCGAGCGGGTCCCACACGGCGCGCCGCAGCGCCTCGCCGGCCCGCCGATACGCCGTTTCGCTCTGCGCCGCGGTGCGGCCACGGACGCCGACGCCTACTGCCGCTTCGAAACCCCAGCGCGCCACCAGGGAATCGACGTGCTGCATCGGCCCCAGCGCCAGCAGGCGAGGGGGCTGCGCGCCGGCGAGCACGAAGGCGACGAGCTCGCGTACCGGCTGCAACCCCGTGGCCACGCGCTCCTGCCGCCGGTAGACGGAGTACGCCACCAGCGCCTCGCCTGCAGGCAAGCTGCGCGCGACCGCGTCCAGGCCCAGATCGCGCCGCGCCTGCCAGGCACGGAAGTCCTGGCTCCGCGTGGCCAAGGCGCGCTCCGCCACCTCCCGCGCTCGCGCCGCCTGGCGGATTCTCTCCTGGAGGGAGGCTCCACCATTCCCGGTGCTGCGGAAGGCGAGGTTGGCGAAGTGCGTGCTCGCATCCTGGTACTCCTGGGCGAGACGGGCGAGCTCCGCATCCGCGTGCAGAGCCCGCGTCGCGTTCCGCTGCAACATCTCTTCGAACACCAGAGCGCGGGCCCGAAGGACCGCGTCCCAGACCGTGGGCACGAGAGCGGGAGACGCCGAGGCTCGCACCGCGAGCCCTTGCATGAGGTCGAGCCCCCGCGCCCGGATGCCGGCCAGGAGCAAGGCCTCCCGTTCGGCGAGCGCTCGCGAGGCCGATTCCAAGTGCGCCCTGCCGCGCGCCTCGGCCTCGGCACTGGCGCGGAAAGCGCCCGCGGTGTCGCCGCTCTCGGCGAGCACCGCCGCCAGCAGCACCAAGCTTTGCGCCACCTCGGGATGCTCGGCGCCGAGACTGCGCTCGCGCCGGGCGAGGGCTTCCGTCACCAGCGCCCGCGCCGCCGCCAGGTCGCCCGCTTCGTAACGCAACGTCGCCAGCTGGTGCAGGGCTTCGCCGATATAAGGATGCTCCGGGTCGAGGAGGTCCGCCGCGAGCCGCCGCACCTGTTCGTAGTCCGCCGCCGCCGCCACCGGATCGCCGGTCTTCTGATGCAGGAGACCGAGCCCGACGTAGCACGACACCAGAGACGGATCGGTGGGTGCGACGATGGCCCGGGCCTCGCCGTAGAAGCGCTCGGCTCCGGCGAAGTCACCGGATTCGAGCCGCTGTCGCGCCACGTTGACCATCGCCGCTGCCGTCAACGGATGGCGATCCCCATAGGCCTGACGTCGCATGGCGAGAACGCGCTCGAAGAGCTCCAGCGCCTGCTCCCCGTCCCCCATGCTCGAGAGCACCGCTCCAAGATTGTTGAGGCTCTCGGCGATCTTGGGATGATCCGGGGGCAAGTGGCGGGTGCGCAGCGTCAAGGCCCGCTCGTGCGCCTCCCGCGCGCCGGTGTATTCTCCTTCCTCGCCGAGGGCGATGGCCAGTCCGTTGAGGACGAAGGCGATGTCCAGAGGCTCTGCTGCCGGCGCCGCCTCCAAGGTCGCCAGGGCGCGACGATACTCGTCGATGGCCGCGGCGAACTTGCCCATCCGGGTGCTGACGATGGCGATGTCGTTGCCCAGCATCGCCACCTCCGGCGCTTGCGGCCCGAGGCAGCGCGCCAGGAGGTCCCGCGCCACGTTGTAGAGCTCGGCTGCCTCAGTCAGGCGGTTGCAGAATTCGAAGAGGATCCCGGTGCTGCGCAAGCTCTCGGCGAGATCGGCATCGTCAGCGAGGACGAGATGGATGCGCAGGGCACGCTCCGCCAGCGCCTGCGTTTCCGGAGCGGTGGCGGCACCGGAACGCCAACCGCACTCCACCAGCAGGTCGAGAACTGCGGCGGCTTCCAAGCTGAAAGGACCCTGCACGGCTTCGACGGCGCCGAGGAGTTGGCGGGCCGCCGTGGACACCGGCTGTCCGGCGGCGAGCGCCTGGCGCAGGGCCTGCACGCGCTGCCTCACCTCCGCCAGCTCGAGGCGGGGCGAGGTTCGAGGCGACGTGAGGGCTGACGCCGGCTGCCGCTCTTCGGACTCGGGAGCCGGTTGCACGGCGGCAAGGCCGAGACCGACGCCGCACCAAAGCGCCCACGTGACCGCCCGTCGGCGCCGGCGGCCGTGCTCGTGTGGCGACGGGCGCTCGCTCATTGCCGGCCGCACCCTTTCTCTTTCAAGGTGCTGCGCTCGCTGCCTTCGCGCTTTCCGCTTCGAGTTCGATGAGCTGGAACCACAGATCCTTGCTCCGCTCGCGCCGGGCCTCGAGCTGTCGCACCAGGCCATCCATGGCGCTCGCCCCGGCCTGCGGCGCTTTCTGCAGTCGAATCGCGCGCAATTGCAAATCGTCCAGCACCGCGGCGTCCACCGGCGGCACGAGCGCCGCCTGCTGCTGCTGCAAGGCGATGAGCTCCTCCAGCCTTTCGATCTCGTGGCGCGACGCCACCACCAAGAGCTTCTCCGTCCCGCCGGTGGGTGAGGCCTGCCAGAAGGCTTCCTGCGCCGAAGCTGCCGGCAGGCGGTGCAGCACGCCACCGGGCAAGGGATTGTGCAGCTGCAGACCAGGGTCGGGGAAGAGCGCGTTCAAGACCCCCGGTTCGCTCGCCGCCTCGTTGAGCACGTAGACGTGCAGATCTTCTCGGCTCTCCACGGTCATGAACAGGGCTTCGCCGGGGCGCAGTCGAGAGCCAGGGGAAAGCGCCTGCTGCGTTCCACCTTGCACGGCGTACAGCGACGTCTGCACGCGGAGCGGCGTGGCCAGGAGACCGGTGCGGCTCCAGGGATGGAGAGCGAAGACAGCGAGCCCGGCGAGGAGGAAGAGCGCCGTTGCCGCCTGCCACCGCCGTGAGCTCCAGCGCCTGCCGGCCGCCCCTCCCAGAGTGGCGCGCAAGGCCCGCTCCATCTCACCCATGCTGCCGAAGCGCCGTGCCGGATCCGTTTCGAGGGCGCGCTCCACCACCTGCACGAAGGCCGCGGGCAGATCGGCACGGCGGTCCCGCAGGGGCACGCTCTCGCCGCGCTCGTGCTTCGCCTTCAACTCTTCCACGGCCTCGGCCAGCACCGGATAGCTCCGGCTCACGAGACGGTAGAGGAAAACGCCGAGTTGGTAGATGTCGGCGGCCCGGGTCGGACGATCGCCGTGCAGAACTTCCGGTGCCATGGTGAGGGGTGTGCCGGTGCGGTAGGTCGCAGCATCCACCTCGGGGAGATCCTCGCGCACGCTGCCGAAGTCCATGAGCACGATGCGGCCGCCGTCGACGCGCATCACGTTGCGCGCGGTGACGTCCCCGTGCACGAGTCCGGCGGCGTGGAGTGCCGCGAGGGCAGCGCAGAGCTCGCCGCCGACCAGCGCCGCCTCCTCCGCGCTGCAAGGGCCGCGGCGCTCCAGTCCTTGCTCGAGCGTTTCCCCACGCAGCAGCTCGGTCCACAAGCCCGCGCGGCCCCCGTGCACGTCGGCCCCATGGACGACGATCACATTCGAGTGGCGGATCTGCGCCAAACGCCGGGCCTCGTCGAGGAAGTCTTCCCGCCCGCGGCCCGGCGGCACGCGCTCGGCGCGGAAGAGCTTGAGCGCCACCTCGCGGCGGAGCTGCGTCTCGGTGGCTCGGAACACTTCCGCGAAAGCTCCGGCGCCGAGACGTTCGTGCACCACGAGTGGGCCCCAGTGGGTCGGCGCCGCCGCCGTGGCGATCTCGTCCCCGGCAGGAGCCGGATCCCCTTCACCGACCTGTCGGCACAGTCGCGCGATCGATTCGATGGCGCGCAGGTTGTCGAGCTCCCCGGCCAGCTCCGGCGCCTCCGTCCCTGCGGCGGCCCAGTCCAAGAGCGCACCGTCGGCGACCGCTTCGGCGAGCCGCTGCAGCGCCCCATCCTCCCCGCTCTCAGCGTGTTCCATGCATGGCCTCCGCCATCTGCACCAGGGCCCGGGCGATGAGCATGCGCACCGCATTGGCGGAGGGACTGCCCACGGCCTCCGCCACCTCCTGGTACCCCAGACCGAACTCGAGCCGCAGCACCACCGCCTCCCGGGTGCGTTCGGGGAGCGCCTGCAAAGCCTCCTCGTACGCAGCGAGACTCTCGCTCCAGAGCACGTTGTCCAGCGGACCTGGTGCCGCGCTCGGGATCTCCTCGGAGAGCTCCTCGTGCCGGGGCCGGTGGTTGGAGCGCCGGATCTCGTCGCGCACCTGGTTCATGAGGATGCGCCGCAGGTAGGCCAAAAAAGCCCCCTGCCCCCGGGGCTCGAACCCCTCTACGTGATCCAACGCACGCAGCAGGGTGGACTGCACGATGTCGTCGGTTTCGGCGAGATCCCGGACGCCGGTGGGGAGTCGGCCGTGGGCCCAGCGCCGGAAGGCCGGCAGGAAACGAGCCACCAGGTGGTCGCGGGCCGCCGGGTCGCCCAGGCGCACCCGGGCGAGGAGCTGGGCGGTGCTCTCCAGCGACTTCGTGGCAGCACCGGACGCGACCGGCGCGGTGGCGGCGGCGGACGATGTCACCCTGGGGGTCTCCTCCATACGCACCTCGGACGAGCTCCACGCTGTGGAGACTAGGGAGTCATGCAGGCGGAGGTGAGGATTATAGACGAGGCGACCCGGAAGAAGAGGAGACATTCCCTGGTGCCGGTGCCCGAGCCTCGGCGAGGTCGTCACCAACCGAGCTCAGGCACGGGCCCGCAGCGACACCGGCGAAGCCGCAGCGTCGAGGCCCCGCTGGGGACAGCTCAACTCGGCCGCGTTCCCCGACCAGAGCCCGCGCATCCAGCGGTGCATGGAGGCGGCGACCAACTCCAGGCGGCCGTCCTCGTGGAGGCGGCCCACGTCGTTCGCCGGATGATTCAGGGCGACGGTGCACTTGTTCAGCCGCCCATCGGCGCGGACGACGAAGGCATTGCCGCGGGCGGCGTAGCAGACACCGTCCGGGTCGACATCGACGCACTCCACGCCAAGAGCCAGCGCCCGTTCTCGCAGATCGTGGAGTACCGCGCCGCGCGCCTCCGGCGAGAGGAAGGGAAACGCAGCATCCGCAGGCCCTCCGAGCGGCGCCACTTCCTTGAAGAGCAGGCGGAAGCGCCTGTCCCCGCCGAAGGCCCGAGCGAACTCCTGGAGAAAAACCGGCAGCGTGGTGCTGTTGGCTCCGTGCACGTGCAGCCGCACCACCACCTCGAAGGCGCGCTCTACCGCCCGCATCGCCAGCAGGTGCGTCCAGAGGCGCTGGAAGGTGCCGCCGCCCCCGGCGCGCCGCCGCGTGCGGTCGTGCACCTCCCGCAGGCCGTCCAAGGAGACCTGGAAGCAGCTGACGCCGACGTCCAGCAAACGCGAGAACGCCCGGGGGCCGAGGTGGAAACCGTTCGTGGTGAGGTCCGAAACCAGCCGCAGGCGTGGGTGGGCTGCCACCAGATGGCGGGCATGGAGCATGATCTCTTCCACCACGTCCCGCGCCAGGAGCGGCTCGCCGCCGAACCACGACAACGCCAGCCAGTCGAGCTCGCCGGCGCGCCGCTCCAGGTAGCGCTTCAGGCCCCGCACGACGCCCGGGTCCATGCGCCCGTGGGCGAAATCCTCGTAGCAGTACGTGCAACGGAAGTTGCACGCCTCCGTCGGCATCAAGATCAGACGCAGGACATTGTTCGCCAGCGCCGCATGGATTTCCGTGGCCGGAATCGTCAGGGCCCCTTGCCTCCTGCAGACGGTGCGGTGACGACGCCCTAGCAGCGCAGGTTCACGATCGTCCCTGCATTGGTGATCGAGTCACCGTCCTGCCCGGCCTTCTCCGCGCCACCGAAGAAAACGATGACCGCCTCGCCCGAGCCGGCAGCGCCAGGTTTCACCCCGTAGAAGTCGCGAAGCTGGTTGCTGAGCTGCGGGTCGAGAATGGTGATCCGTCCGGTTTCGGGGTCGAACTGCACGATTTGGGGGCAGGCGACGGCGGCATCGCTTCCCCCCTGCGCGTCGATCTTCGCCGTGGCCGCTCGCTGCGGCCCGGAGGCATCCTCGCAGGCGAGGACGAAGACGAGACTCGATACCAATCCTCCGAGTGGCTTGTGCATGGCCCTCCTCCGCTTTGCTATGGGAGATGGAACGGGGAACGGAATGAACAGACTGAATGCCCATCCGCTGCACTTCGCAATGCAGTCCACTTGTCTAGTGACGGATGTTCGACACGGGTGCGGCCCGGCGTCCCCCTACCGACGCCCGAGGGGCGCGCTGTGCGCGTTTCATGGGCCGACGAGACCGGTCCTCACAGCATAACAGGCCAGGCCCACCGTGCTCTGCAGACCGAGCTTCTTCATGAGAGCGGAGCGCTGCGCGTCCACGGTGCGGGCGGAAAGACCCAAAATGCCGGCGATCTCCTTCGAGGTCTTCTCTTGCGCCAGCAAGGTCAAGACGAACTTCTCCCGCGCGCTCAGCTCCTCCAGCCCGGCCGTCGCTGCTGCTGGTCCGGGGGCAGGCGGAAGGCTGGCGCCGACGCAGCGACGCGGGTGCACTTCGGTCACGATCCGCGCCACTTCGTCCGGGCTCGCCGCGGCGAGGAGAAAGGCGCAAGCGGTCGACACGATCGACTGCACTTCCAGTGGCTCCGTCAGGGGATGGAGACAGAGGACGAGGCTGCGCGGCTGCGGCGCCGCTTCGCCGGCGTGGCCTGCACCGGGCTCCTGGATGGCGGCTTGGAGGACCACCGCGTCGGCGTTCTCCGCTGCGGCCTGCTGCAGCAAGGCGATCGTCTCTTCGAGCTCGCTGCGCACGACGGCGCCGGGCTCGGGCGGCGCTGCCGCGTTCACGGCCCACGGGTGATTCTTGCCGACCAGAATCCGCATGCTTGCCTCTGCCTCCGCACCATGAACCCTGGCAGCGCGGCGACGCGGCCCGAGCGGCGCCGGTGGAGGAAGCGGTCCGGCAACTCCGGGCACAGCACGTCTTCTGGACGCTCGGACCAGGAGAGTGCCAGCCTCCCCCTGGGGAGAAACGGATTCCAGCGCCGGATTCGCACACGCTCGCTCGCGGCGGCGCCGTTTCCAGCGGCGGGAGGAGCAGGCCTGCGCCGACCCGCCAGCACTCGCCTGCCGAGAGAGGCACTTCCCTCTCGTCAGGCCCCGCGGCCTTCCCCCAGGGCCACCCAGGGTATCGATTTTTTCGTTTCCTGGTAATCACACCATCGAGTTTTTGGCCTGGGCGTTGCTGCCCCTGCACGGGGAAGGCGGGGGGTCGTCGCGCGCTGGAGTTCTCCACGCGCACCGCTGCCCCTGGGGCACGAAAGGCACCATGCTCACCTGGCAGAAAGAGCTTCGGACCCGGGGGGAGGCGGTGGCAGCGCCACCGGATGCGCCGCCTCCCGGGGCAGAAGAGGCGGAGCCCGCCGAGGCTCCAGCCTCCCTGGACGTCCTTCCACACGGTGAAACGAGCCACGACTCGGTCACGGTGGTCGAGGACGCCCCGCCTGGAACCCAGCGCGCTGCCCTCCACCGCCGGCTCCTGCACACCTGGATTTCCCTCGTGGTCGCGAGCCTCCTTTCCACTACCGGGTTGGCGGTGGCCTTGGCACCGCTGCTCGGCGCGGACTTCGAGACTCTCTGGCCCTGGGCACCGACGCACTGGGCGCTGCTCATCGCGGCGCCGGTCGCCCTGCTGGCGCTGGTGCTGCTGCTCTCTTTGCGCCTGCGCCGACTCTCCGCCCAGCAGAAAACCCTGGATCTGGGTCTGCGGGCGCAGGTGGAGAGCTTCGACCGCCAGGCCGAGGTCATGACCCGGGGCATGCAGGAGTTGGAGGAGGAGATCGTGGCGCGGCGCGAGGTGGAGCGCACCCTCGAAGCCGTGGCCGCGACGCTGGAGCGTCAGCTGGAGGAAGAGAAGCGGGAGGCGAGCCGGCAGGAACAGCACCTGGCCGCCGCGAAGCGCAGCGCCGAGATCCAGAACGCCCGTCTGCGCGAGCTGAACAAGATGGCCCACGAGTTCGTGAGCCACGTTTCGCATGAGTTCCGCACTCCCCTCACCGTCATTCGCGAGTATTCCACCACGATGAAGGAGGAGCTCGTCGGTGACGTCACGCCGGAGCAGTACAAGTACCTGGAGACGATCATCGCCCGGGTCGACGATCTCATCGTCATGGTGAACGATGTCGTCGACATCAGCAGCCTCGAGGCGAACATCCTGGTCGCCGCGCGCAGCACCTGCCGGGCGGAGGACATCGTGGAAACCGCCCGGGACGTGCTGGAGCGCAAGGCCGCCGCCGCCGGGGTGAGACTTGTCGTCCGTCTCGACCCCGGCCTGCCTGAGGTGTACTGCGACGCGGCCAAAGCCGTGCGCGTGATCGTCAATCTGGGCGTGAACGCCATCAAGTTCTCCGAAGCCGGCAAGGAAGTGGAGCTTTGGTGCCGGCGGAGCAGCGACGGCGCCGAGGTGCTCATCGGCGTGGCGGATCATGGCCCGGGGATCGCCCCGGAACACCTGGAGCGCGTGTTCCGCTGCTTCGAGCAGCTGGAGACCAGCACGCGCTCCAGCACCAAGGGTTTCGGACTGGGGCTCACCATCGTCCGCGAGCTGGTGCAGCTGAACTTCGGCCGCGTCGACGTCGAGAGCCAGGTCGGCAAGGGCAGCGTCTTCTCCTTCAGCCTTCTCGTGGCCGACCCGAAGCGCCTGCTGCCCCTGTACGTGGAACGTGTCACCGCGACACCGCGCTCGGGCCGGACCATCTCCCTGCTGCGCGCCGCCACGGAAGCCGAGGCGGACGAGACGATGCTTAAGGAAATCGAGCACTACCTGGGCCGGCAGACGCGGCGCACCGATCTCGTCTTCGCCGCCGGACGCGGCCGCTGGCTGGTGGTGGCGATGACGGACAGAACCGGAGTCGACCAGATGCTGCAACGGCTCGCGCGCGGCTGGTCGAAGGTGGAGGGCGGAGCAGAGTCGAACCTCCCGGCGTTGCGCTGGCGCATCGCCGGTTGCTTCGACGTGGAGAAGCGCCGCGACGACTTCGTGCGCGCCTTCCTCGCCTGGTCCGAGTCGGATGCTGCCCCCGCCAGCGGCGGCCAGCCGGCTCCCGCGGCCATCCCGCCCAGTTCGACGGCGAGCAAGTCCCCTCCCGCCCCGAGCGCTCCCGCCGACAACGTCCACCCCGCACCTCCCCCAGCGGACCAGGACGCAGCCGCCACTCGCGGGAAGAGGCCCTCCCCGCGCGGCCGAGACTCACGCTGACCCCACAGAGAAAAACCCGTGCCGGACGCGACCGCCTTGTCCGTGCCGGCTCGAGAACCGGAGCGCCGACACTGCGTCCACGCCGGTGACGGTGGTTGTCGCCCGGCGAATTCGTTGGGGTACAAGGTGAAGAAGAGGAACTTGGTGGTGCTCAGCGGAAGCGGCGCTTCATCTCGCCCCAGGTCGGGGCCTCCACCGGCGTGGGCACGCCGAGGCCACGGTAGTCGATTTGCGTGTAGTCGAGCGTCGCGGAGTGCTCCTGGATGCCGAGACCGGCCTCGGCGCAGGCATCCAAGAGCGGGTGCGTCGTCTGCGTGAGCGCCCGCCGCGCCCGTTCACGGTTGATGAGATCGAGCTGCACGCAGTCGATGGCGACTGGGTCGACACCGACGAGCACGCTGTTGGCCGCGCCACCGCCGAAGGTCTGCCAGGGCGCCGGAACATCGGTCGTCTCCCCCCGGCCCACGAAGTGTTTCCCGGACCACATGCCGAAGAGACCGTCGGCGACGACGAGGCGCAGCTTGCCGCGGACGTGCGGGTTGTTGCAGATGGCGGCCACCGGGTTGGTGGCGGCCCGGGCGTTGACCAGGTGCACGTGCGTGCCCTGCGGCGTATCGATAGTGCCGTGATGCAGCTTGAGCGCTCCCGAGTTGCCCCAATCGATCCGGATGGCCTTGAGAACGGGCAGGGCGATCAGGTGCTGGGCGCGGCAGAGCTCATCGCTGATACGCCCGGACCAGCCGATGTTGGACATGCTCACGACCTGGTTGGGATAGCCGCCGGAGAAGCCGCTGTCGTCGGGGCCGACGAAGACGACGCCGGGGTAGCGGTTGTGCGTCTTGTCCCGGTACCGCTGCGGGATCGAGCCGCTGCCCGGCCGAGTGGAGTCGTAGACGTGGATCGAGGGCTCGGGGATGCCCGCACTCTTCAGCCCGCGGACCACGGAACTCACCAGCTCGGGGGTGGAAAGGATCAGATTCTGGCCCCAGTTCACGTCGTTGGTGTTGATCTTCAACGCCACGATCTCACCCGGGCGGTAGAGCGCCAGCACCTGCCGCCAAGCATCGGTGGGCGAGGGGGCGTCGGTGAGCTCCACCATGGCCCGGTCCACTAACGCATCCACTCGGGCCTGGACGACATAGTCGTAGTAGAAACCGGTGCTGAAATTCCACGAGGTCGCCTCGGCGTCGTAGGCGTGGACGACTCGATGTGCGGGCACCGCGCTGAGGGCAGGCGGATTGCCAGCAGCCAGGCTGCGCGCCGCCCTGCTGGTGAAGGGGATTCCCCCTGCCAAGAGGCCGGCCACACCGGCGGTCAGAGTTTGGAGGAAGCTCCGGCGGTCCAACCTCAGGACGTCCAGCGTTCTCTCGTTTCCCCGCATTCCGCCCCACTCCACCCCAGGGACGCCTGGACCTCGGGAGAACCCGATGCACTCGAGAGGCGTCTCGAAGTGCGTTGAGTCTGACTGTTCCTGACACTCCATGCAAGCAAGTCTTGTGCGCTAGCGACGGCCTCGACACCGAATGTTCTTCGGTGTGCACGAAGCACCAACGCAGATCAGCTGAAGAGCCGCCGCGCACGCTACCGTGTCTATCGTGGTACGACGACTCCCGCGTGGGTTAGAATGCAACCCGCCGGTGGATGGGTGCCCAGGGTTGTCGTGTTGGCGTGGAGGAAGCGGTCGTGTGGTGGAAGGCGGTGCGAGCGGGCATCCTGGCGGCCATCGCCTTCATTCCTGCCTGTGAATTCGTGCTCCCCGAGGGGACGCCGGCGCAACGCATCACGGAACCACCGCAGCAGTTTCCCTTCCCGCAGCGTGCCCGCGTCGTGGACATCGATTCCCCGGGACTCCTGGATGTCGCCGACACGGAGTACCGACTCGTCGCCGACGTGACCGCCGACAAGACCGCCTTCCAGCTCGCCGCCTCTCACATCACCCTCAATCTGAACGGCCACATCGTGACTTATGGGGAGCGGAACGACGTCGCGGAGTGCCATGGCGTGGTGCACCAGCGCGACAACGCGACCGACATCGTGGTGTGCGGGCCCGGGACGATCCGCCAGGGAGCGGGCGGCCTGGCCACCGATCCCCAACGCACGGGCTGGAACCCCATCAGCTTCCCACTCGGGGCGACGCAGGTCGTCATTGCCGGTGTGGAGCTCCTCTATCGTACCCCCGAGACCTACGGGATCCGCGCCATGTGGGTTTCGGAGATCACCCTCCGCGACAACATCATCGAGGACCAGGGCACGGTGGTGCTCAACCGCCACTCCCTGATCGCGGCGATCGACATCAGCCGCGGCACGGGCGGACTCGTCCGGGGCAACGACATCCGGCGAACGCGACAAGTCGGGATCAGTTCCGGCAACGACTGCGAGGTCGCCTACAACAGGATCCACGTGAGCAGTGTGGTGACGAACTCCTACGCCATCGTCTGTTTTGCCGTGGACGGTTTCACCGTGCACCACAACACCATCACCGGAGAAGGGGTGCACCCGATCGGCATCGGTGCGGTGGCCGAGGCCCACCACGGCGACATCCTGGACAACGACATCGAGGTGCAGAGCACCGCGGTGGGGACGGAATACGGCGACACCGGAGCCGCCGGCATCCGCATGACCTGGGGCACCGACGACGTCCGCGTGCGGCGGAACCACATCCTGCTCCGGGCGGAGAAGAACCTCCTGGGTCCGGGGCTGGACAGCTGGGGGCGGGCCCTGTGGGTGGGACTCCCTGATTCCACTGCGGCCGTCGTCTTCGAGGACAATGTGATCATCGCCAGGAACAAGAATGGCGATGGGGCCAAGGCGGCGGGCATCGCGGTGGTGTGCTGGAACCGTTCGCCCGCCCTCGTGTTCCGCCACAACACCGTCATCAGCAACTGGGCGAACGTCCTCCTCGCCGACAGCTATGGCATCGCCGACGGCTATCCTCGCTTCATCGGCAACACCTTCCGCAAAGAGGATGCCGACCCGACCTATCGGACGATCCGCAGCGACAATCCCTCGGTGCCTTCCACCGCCCTCTTCGAGCACACGACCTACGAGAACGGCGCCGCCTTCGAGAGCATGGAGGTCGAATTCGACGCCGCCGGCAGCTGGTACGACGGCAGGGCGAAGAAGGACATCGCTCAGGGCTGGCACTTCGAGCTCACGGTGACCCACGGCGCCACGCAGCCCCTCGCTGGCGCCGAGGTACAGATCACGAACAATGCCGGAGAGCTGGTGTATCGGGGCACGACGGGCAGCGCCGGAACCATCGCCACGGACTTGGCCGAGTACGACCTGACCAGCCGCTCCACCTATCCATTGCCGGACATGGTGACCCTCGACGTCGTGCCGGGGGGAGGCAACAAGATCCTCCGAACACCTTACCGAGTCACGGCGCGCTTTGGCGCCGCGCAGGCGGCGGCGACGGTTCCCTTGACCGCAGACACCCGCATTGTGCTGCAGCTGCAAGCCTACTAGGAACAGGCTTCCCCGCCGGCGCCTCTTGCGCCGCCTCCCAGGCCGTGCTAGCGTGACCCGTTCCCGGTAGAACGTTTTTCACGCACGTCCAGCCCGGGGGCCAGCCTACCGTCCATGAACCCGTCTGGAGAGCATCAGCCTGTGTTGAGGGTCACTCCTGCCCGGGACGAGACCGTCTGGCGCGTCGAGGACTGCCTCCTCGATCTGGGCGCCGTGGGACCGTTGGCGTTCTTCGCGCGCAACGCCTATCGCTATTCCGAACGCTGGAAGCGCGTCGCCGCGCTCTACGCCGTCTCGGTCGGGCGCGTGCTCCTGTACACGACCTCGCCGGCGTTGTCGAGCCGCGTGCTGCATCTGATGACGCGCGGCATGAGCCGTGATCGACTCGATGTGCTCGGGGAGGAATACTTCCAGCTCTTTCTCGTGCCCCGTTTGAAGAAGCCCGGGATCGAAAGTTTGCGCCGTGCGATGGCGCAGGAAGATTCCGTCGTCCTCGTCAGCCAGGGGTTGGAGCACGTGGTGCGCCCCTTGGCCCGCCATCTCGGGGTGGATCGCTTCATCGCCAACCGTTTGGAGTGGCGCGATGGACACGCCACCGGCCGTTTGCTCGAACCGGTGGTGCACTCGCGCGGCGGCATCGCCAAGCTCGCCAGCCGCGACCCGCACGGCCGCGCCGGCATGGAAGAGCTGGCGGCGAATCTCGGCGTGGACAAGGACACCTTGCGGCGCGCCATCCTGCCGGTGGAAGCGACACCGGTGCCGAGGAAGCGCGCCGTCGTCTTCTTCCCTGGGGCGCAGCGGGTGCAGCAATTGTCCGTGCGCGAGACCTTGGCGGGGAAGCAGGTGCTCCTCATCGGCGGCACCGGTTTCATCGGCAAGGTGTGGCTCACCCACGTCCTCACCCATCTCCCGGAGATCGGCAGGATCCATCTCTTGATCCGCCCGCAGCAGGGAACCACGGCACGCCGGCGCTTCGAAAAGATGATGGAAGAGAGTCCGGTGTTCCGCGGCCTGCACGAGCGCCACGGCGACGACCTGCCGCGTTTCATCGGCTCGCGCCTCGAGGTCCACGAAGGCGACGTCGCCAAACCCGGCCTGGGCCTGGCGCCGGAGGTCCTGGCCGCCTTGCGCCTCCAGGTGGACGTGGTGGTCAACAGCTCGGGCCTCACCGACTTCAATCCCGACCTGCGCAACGCCCTCGCAGCCAACGTCGATGCGCCCCTCCACGTCCTCGATTTCGTGCGCGGCAGCGACCACGCGGCCTTGCTGCACCTGTCCACCTGTTTCGTCGTCGGTGACCGTGAGGGTCGCATCGCCGAGACCTTGGCGGCCGACTACGTGCCGCGACCGCGCGCGGGCTTCGACGCCGCCCAGGAGCGAGAGGAGCTGCACCAGCGCATCGAGGCGGCGCGGCAATGGCCGCCCAATGCGCGGCTCGCCGCCGAGCTGGACAGCGACCCGGACGGCGACCCCACCGGAGACGCCGCCAAAGGACGCAACGGTTCCCGTTTCGGTTGGCTGCGCAAGGTGCTCACCGAAGCCGGCAGGCATCGCGCCCGCGAGCTGGGCTGGCCCAACGCCTACACCTTCACCAAGAGTCTGGGTGAATCGTTGCTGCGGCGGCATGGCGAGCGAGTGCCCCTGGCGGTGGTGCGGCCTGCTATCGTCGAGACCTCGCTGGAGCAGCCCTTCGTCGGCTGGAACGAGGGCATCAACACCTCGGCGCCGCTTTCGTGGCTCTTGGGAACGACCTTCCGGCAATTGCCCGCCAACGAGCGCAAATGCCTCGATGTGGTCCCCGTGGATCTCGTTTGCCGGGGCATGACGCTGGTGGCCGCTGCGCTCCTCGGCCGCTGTCACGAGCCGGTCTACCAGATCGCTTCGTCCGTCACCAATCCTCTGCACATCCTGCGCGCCGTCGAACTCACCGGCCTGGCGCACCGCAAGCACTACATGGAGCAGCGTGGCTATCGCTCGTGGTGGAAGGCCCGCATGGATGCCATCCCGGTCTCCAAGCGCCGCTACCAAACGCTCTCGGCTCCGAGCCACAAGGCGATCCTCCGCGGTTTGCGCCGCTTGTTCGCGGCGACGCCGCTCAAGAGCCAGCTGGTGCGCGCCGAGCGCGCCGTGGGCCGGATCGCCAAGTTGGTGGAGATCTACGAGCCGTTCATCCTGCACAACGAGCACGTCTTCGAGGCGGAGAACATTCGCGTCCTCTCGGCGGCGTTGCCGGCCGAGGAGCGCGCCGCCTTCGCCTACGAGGCCGATGGTTACGACTGGCATCGTTACTGGGTGGACGTGCACATTCCCGCCATGCGCCGCTGGTGCTATCCCCTCATCGAGGGCCGCTCCTTGGAAACGATCCCCCGTTTCACCTTCCGCTTGCCCGAACCCGTGTCGGGAGGGCGGCCCCGCGGCGAGGCCGTCGGGACCCGAGCGTAATGGCGATCTTCCTGAGCGGCGGGACGGGTTACATCGGGGCACACGTCGCAGCGAACCTCCTGGCGCAGGGGCAGTCGCTCAACCTCCTGGTGCGCGCCCGCAGCGTCGAGGAGGCCGAAGGCCGGCTGTGGCGGGCGCTGCAGCTGCACTTCGACTTCCCGGTTTTCCACCAGCACCTGCGCACGCGCACCCGGATCTTCCTGGGCGACCTCACCGAGAGCCACCTGGGCCTCCCGGCGAGCGACTACACCCGGCTGCTGGATGGGACGGACTCGATCATCCACTGCGCCGCCTCGCTCAACCGCCGCTCGGAGAAGAGCTGCCTCAACGTCAACCTGCGTGGCACGCTGGAAGTGCTGCAGCTCGCTCGGCGCGCCCACGAGCGGCACGGTCTACGGCGTTTCAGTCACGTCAGCACCGTCGCCGTCGCCGGACAGCGCCAGGACGAGGTGGTCGGCGAGGACGCCGCCATCGATTGGGGGCGGTCCGACTACGACCCCTACGCGCGGACGAAGAAGTTCTGCGAGCACATGTTGCACGAGCTCTTGCCGCACGACGTGAGCCACCTGGTGTTCCGGCCCAGCATCGTCCTCGGCGACAGCCGGCGCGGCGAGACCACGCAGTTCGACATGGTGCGCGCTTTCGTCTTCCTGGCCGGACTTCCGGTGCTGCCGTTCCATCCGGAGCATCGCGTCGACATCGTGCCGGTGGAGTACGTCGCCGACGCCATCACCACGCTGCACCTGCGGGAAAAACCGTCCCACGACACCTACCATCTCTCGGCCGGCACCGGTTCTCAGACCTTCCGCGAGTTGACCGCGGCCCTGGCCCAGGCCCGGGGAACGAAGCCGCCGCTGTACGCCCCCTTCCTCGGCCGGCCCTTCCGCTCCGTGGTGCGTGCCGCGGCCGCGCAGCGCGGCACGAAGATCGGGCACGTGGGTTCGCTGCTCCAGGTGTTCCTGCCCTACCTCTTCTGGAACACCGTGTTCGACAACCGCCGCATCGTCGCCGAGCTCGGCCGCGAGCCGATGCGCTTCTCCGCCTACAGCCTCGAGCTCCTGCAGTTCGCCACCACCACGCGCTACCAGTACCCCTATCGGGACTGGCCGCAGGAGACGGCGCCCGAGGTCCCCCCTGGCGGTAGTGACAGCGCCCGCGGCGTCGCCGCGCCGGCGGTCGCCGGCGGCATCCCTGGAGGCGGGCGTTCATGATGGACGAGGTGCTGATCGGCTGGATGAGCGGGCTCATCGAGCTCTCCAAGCTGGGCTGGATGCTGGGAGCCGGGAAGCCGTGGACTCCCGGGACGCGGCTCGAGCTGCTCTTCGCCGGCTACAACGGTACGCGCAACACCGGCGCCGACGTGCGGGTGGAGGAGATGTTGCGCCAGGTGCGCCGCGTCCTCGGGGAGGAGAAGATCGCCCTCTCCGTCCTGAGCCAGAACTTCGCCCTTTCCCAGGGCTACTTCGGTGACGCCCGGCAGGTGAAGCTGCCCGACCTCTTCCCGCCCTTTCTCTACCGCGAGGTGCCCAAGCACCACGGCGTCGTCACCTGCGAAGGTTCCATGTTCAAGAGCAAGTTCGCCAATGCCCTGACCACCATGATGGTGGGAACGCTGGGGATCGCGGCGGCGCAGAACAAGCTGGCGGTGGGCTATGGCGCCGAAGCCGGGCACATGGATCCGGCGGTGAAGCGCATGCTCAAGCGCTATGGCCGGCAAGCCTTCGTGATCACGCGCAACACCGAGTCCGCCGCCATCCTGCGCCACCTCGGCATCGCCTGCGAGGTCGGCACCGACACGGCCTGGACCTTCGAGCCCAAGGCCCCGGAGTACGGCAGCAAGGCCCTGCGCGACCTCGGCTGGGACGGCGCGGCGGCGGTGCTCGCCGTCTGCCCCATCAATCCGTTCTGGTGGCCGGTCCGGCCGTCGCTGCTGAAGGCGGCCACTTTGGGAATCGCTGGGGCGCACAAGAGCAGCCATTACCGCTCGCTGTATTTCCATCACGAGGGCCCGGCGGTGGACGCGGCTTACCAACGTTACCTGGACGGCATGATCCGCGGCGTCGACCGCTTCCGCCGCGAGAAGGACGTGTTCGTGGTGCTCGTCGCCATGGAGATGCTCGACAACGACGCCTGCCGCCGCATGGGAGCCGCGCTCGGCGCCCCGGTGGTCTCGTCGCAGGATCACGACATGTACGAGCTCGTGAGCATCCTGCGGGCCTGCCACCTCATGGTGTCCTCGCGCTATCATGGCATCGTCACCAGCATGCCCGGGCTCGTGGCCTCGGCGGGGGTCACCATGGACGAACGCATTCGCAATCTGATGAGCGAACGCGGGCACCAGCACCTGTTGTTGCACGTGGACGATGCCGAGCTCGGGGACAAGCTGTTCGCGGTGCTGCGCGCCTTGGATCGGGAGCGCGAGGCCGTGCGCGAGGGCATCGCCCGCACCGTGGTGAGCAGCCTGCAGACCATGGCGCGCATGGGGATGTACTTCGAGACCCAGGTGCAAGAGCGCTACCCCGAGTTCCCCGTGCGCCAGGGCCGCTACTCCTGGGACGAGTATTTGCCGCCCCTCGGCCGCGACCTCCAAGAGCTGGTGACGGCGTACGCCTGAGAGGTTATGAACTTCCTCGAGCGCATTCTCGACGGTCTGCACCGGGAGCCCGGGCGCCTGCTGCTGCAGGAAGCCTGGAGCGACCGGGTCGAACGCGCCACGGCCGGCGAGCTGCTCGCTCGCGTCGCTCTGGCCCGCCGCTTCCTGCGCCGCGCCGGTCTACGCCCAGGCGACCGCTGCGTCCTCCTCGCCGCCAACAGCATCCGCTGGGTGGCGGCGGATCTGGCCATCATGGCGGAAGGCCTGGTGCGCGTGCCTCTCTACACCCGCCAGTCCCCGGCGGAGCTGGTGGGGATGATGCGCGATTGCGAGCCGGCTCTGATCGTTTGCGGCGACGATCTCCTGCGCGCCGCCGTGCAAGAGCTCTGGCCCGAAGCTCCCGTCTGCCTCCTGAGCGAGGTCGGCGCCGAGAGCGCGGGGGGCGCCGCCACCACCACCGCTGCGCCTGGCGCCGCATCGACCGCCACCGTCGCCGCCGACACGCCGCCGCTGCCGCGTCGGGCCCAGGACCCCCTCGTCATCATCTATACGTCCGGCACCTCGGGTGATTCGAAGGGCGTGGTGCTCACCACGGGCAACGTCGACCACATGCTGCCGTGCACGCTGCAGCGATTGGACGAGCTGATGCACGGTCACGCCGGTCAGGAACGGGTCTTCCACTATTTGCCGTTCTGCTTCGCCGGCTCCTGGCTGCTCCTGCTCAGCAGCTTGTCGCGCCGCAGCCTGTTGACGATGGCCACGGACATCGACAAGCTGCAGGAGCAGCTCCGCCTCGCCTCGCCGCATTACTTCCAGAATGTCCCGCTCTTGCTCGAGCGCCTGCGTGCGGGCATCGACAAGAAGCTGCAAGCGAGCGCCGCCGGCGGCCTCTACCGGCGCGCCCGGGTTGCTTGGGCCCACGAGCAGGACGGTCGTGCCGGGGCCCTCGACCACGGCTTCCTCGCCCTCGCCGACGCGGTTCTCTTCCGGCGTGTGCGCCGGAAGATCAGTCCCGATCTCCGGGCGCTCATCTGCGGTTCGGCGCCGCTCGCCGAAGAGACGCAAGGTTTCTTCGAAATGCTCCGCATCCCGGTACTCCAGGTGTACGGCCTCACGGAGACGACGGCCATCTGCACCATGGACGAGCCGCGGGGCCGGCGCCGCCCCGGTCGCGTCGGACGCGCCGTGCCGGGGATCGAGATGCGTCTGGGGGAGAACGACGAGATCCTGGTGCGCGGGCCGCACCTCTTCGCCGGCTACTGGAAGCGGCCGGCGGAGACCGCCGCCTGCATGCAGGACGGCTGGTTCCGCACCGGCGATCAGGGCGAAGTGGATGCGGGCGGGCTCTGGCGCATCAGCGGCCGGATCAAAAACCTGCTCGTCCTCACCTCGGGGCACAAGGTGGCACCCGATCCGCTGGAAGAACGCCTGCGTCTCGCGGTGCCCCAGGCGCAGCAGGTCCTCGTCGTGGGCCACCAGCGCCAGCATCTGACCGCGATCCTGACCGGTGAAGTGACGGCCGCTCAAGTCACAGCGGCCCTGGAAAAGCTCAACTCGACGCTGCCGCACTACCAGCGCGTGCACGCCTTTCACATCGAGCGCGAGCCCTTCACGGCGGAGAGCGGGCTCCTCACCGCCAACGGCAAGATCAAGCGCCAGCGCGTTCTCGACCGCTTCGCCGCGGCGCTCGACGCTCTCTACGCTGCTCCCGTTGCGCCGGGCGCCACGGCGGGGCGCGGCGCCGGCGTCATAAGCTCGAGCGGGAGGCAGGCATGAGGGAATGCACCGGCCAGGCCCTGAGCTGGAAGCTGGTGGACGGTGTCGTCGAGCTGCAGCTGCACCGGCCACCGGGCAACGAGATCGGCACCACCACGCTGGTCGAGCTGGAGCGCTGCGTCACCGCCCTGGAGGCGCTTCGCGACCACGCCCACGCTCTCATCATCTATAGCGGGCTGCCGGCAGGGTTCTGCGCCGGCGCCGATCTCCGCGAGCTGTACGCCGGCATGCAGGCGGTCTCGGCGCCGGCGGCGCGCGTGGCCGGTGTGCGCCGCTTCCTGGAGCGCATCCACGCCGTGCTGAACGCCATCGATACCTGGCCGCACCCCACGCTCGCTGCGGTGCATGGCATCTGCTTCGGTGGTGGCCTGGAGCTGGCTCTCGCCTGCGATCTCGTGGTGGCCGACCGGCTGGCGCGCTTCTGCTTCCCCGAGCTGCGCCTCGGCTTGGTCCCCGGTTTCGGCGGCATCCCGCGCCTGAAGCGGGACGTGGGCAACGCCGTGGTGCGGGATCTCCTGCTCACGGGACGCAGCCTGAACGCCACCCGCGCCCATGCACTCGGTCTGGTGAGCCAGCTGGCCGGCGAGGGCGCGGCGCTGCAGGTGGCGCGCTCCACCGCACGACAGATGGCCAAGTTCGACGCTACCACCACCGCCGCCGCCAAAGCCTTCATCAAGACCTTGCCGCGGGAGGAGCTGCAGCGGGAAATCGATCTCTTCTGCGAGCTCCTGGCCCGGCCGACGGTGGAGGCGGCCCTGGCCAAGTTCGTCTCGAGCACGGAAGTGCAGCCGTATCTGCCCTGAGAGCGGCGAAGGGAGTCGTTTCGATGCGAACACCGCAGCAGACGCTCGAGGAGATCCTCGACCTCGCCTCCCAGCACTTCAAGGTGCCGCGGGCGAACCTGACGGCGGACGACGACTTCTTCGAGAAGCTGAGAATCGACAGCTTGCAGGCGCTCGAGCTCCTGTCGCGCCTGGAGCACCACTTCGGTGTCGAGATCCCGGACTACGAGCTGCAGGGCGTGAGCGACTTCCGCACCCTCGCTGCGACGATCCAACAACGTCTCTGAACCGCTCGAGCAAGGAGTGCCGTTGATCGCACTGGACCGGCACACGTCGCTGGGCAGCGCCCTCGACGAGGCGCTGGAGCGCTGGGGCCCCCGCGTCTGCCTCATCGAGTCCGACCGCGAGCGCGAGAAGGAACGGCTCACCTACGCCGACTTCGCCGCCCGCGGCAGAACTCTGGCGCAGGCCCTCGCGGAGCACGGCTTCGCCGCCGGGAGTCGCGCCGCCATCGTCATGTCCAACCAATCGAAATGGCTGCTGTCGGCGTACGCCGTCTTCCGGCGCGGCGGCGTGCTCGTGCCCCTCGACTTCAAGCTGAGCGCCGCGGAACACCTGCAGCTCCTGGCCCATGCGCGCGCGCAAGTGCTGGTGACGGAGTTCGCCTTCTGGCGCACTCTGGTCCGGGCGCGCAGCGACGCGGCGGCGAAAACACCGGACCGCACCAGCCTCGCTGCGTCCGCTCCCTTTCCCGCTCTCGTCCTGGTGACCGAAGCGCCGCCGGGCGCGGATCTCCAGGGAGCGCGCCGCTGGGAAGAGTTCCAGCGCGACGTGCCGGCGGACGCGGTGCCGCGGCAACGGACGGACCTCGCCTGCATCGTCTACTCCTCCGGCACCGGGGGAAGGCCCAAGGGCTGCATGCTCACCCACGACAACTATCTCGAGCAATGCAAGGCCCTGACGCAGCTGTATCGCTTCGGCCCCGGCGACCGGTACTTGAGCATCCTGCCCACGAATCACGCCATCGACTTCATGGTCGGTTTCTTCGGCCCCTTCGTCTGCGGCGCCAGCGTCGTGCACTTGCGCATCATGCGTCCCGAGTTCGTGCGCGACGCCTTCCCGCGCTACCGGATCACCCACATGGCGCTGGTACCGCTGGTGCTCAAGAACCTGGAGCGCGGACTGCGCCAGCGCCTCGAGGCACTGCCACCGCCGCGGCGGGCGGTCCTCCACACCCTCGTGCGGCTGCACCGGGCTCTCGTCGGCGGCCGACCCAAGGTGTGGCTGTCGCGCCGACTCCTCGCTCCCATCCACCGCAGCTTCGGTGGCAGCCTGGAGATGTTCTTCGTCGGTGGCGCTTTCACCGAGCCCGAAACCCTGCAGTTCTTCTTCGACCTCGGCATCCCTGTGGCCAACGGCTACGGCCTGACCGAGGCGGGCACGGTGCTAGCGGTGAACGACATGCGCCCGTTCCGCGCCGACAGCGTCGGCAAGCCGCTTCCCGGCACGGAGCTCCGCATCCTCTCTCCGGATGCCGACGGCATCGGCGAGGTCGCCGCCCGCGGCCGCACGGTGATGTCGGGATATCTCGACGACCCGGAGCTGACGAGCGCCACCATCGTGGACGGCTGGTTGCTGACCGGCGACCTGGGTCGCATCGACGCGAGCGGCCACCTGCAACTCTTCGGGCGCAAGAAGAACATGATCGTCACCGCCGGCGGCAAGAACATCTACCCCGAAGACATCGAGAACGCCTTCGTCGGCATCGTGGCGAAGGAATACTGCGTCTTCGCGGCCAACTACCTGTGGCCGCAGCGGTCGCTCGCGAACGAGCGTCTGGTCATGGTGCTGCGCTTCGAGCCGGGGCAAGAGATGACGCCGGAGCTGCAGCGACAGCTGGAGGAGCGCAACCGGCGCCTGCCGGACTTCAAGCGCATCCACGCCTTCACCGTGTGGGGCCAGGACTTCCCGCGCACCGCCTCGATGAAGGTGAAGCGCGAGGAACTGGCCGCGAGTCTCCGCGCCCGGCTGGCGCGGGACGAGGCGCTGGTCGAACTATGAGCGGAATCTCCATGCGAGACGGCAGGACGGACGGAACCCGGGAACTCGGTACCCCGGCCATGCCACCCGCCGCGACCACACGGGTACGCTGTCTCGTGGTGCTCAACCCTGCGGCCGGCGGCGGCCGCTGCGGCAAGCTGGCCCCGGGGGCGCTGTCGCGGCTGCGTCAAGGAGGCCTGGACTTCGAAGTCGTCGAGAGCCGGCAACCCGGGCATGCGGTCGACATCGCGCGCTCGGCCTATGCGGCAGGGACGCGGCATTTCGTGGCCATGGGCGGCGACGGCACGGCCTGCGAGATCGTGAACGGCCTCTTCCCCGCGGCCGAGCACGAGAAGGCGACGCTGGCTTTCCAGCCCCTCGGCACCGGCAATTCTTTCCTGCGCGATTTCAGCAGCGACGGCCTCCACCACGCGACGCAGGCCCTCCTCGAGGGTCGCCGGCGCCCCTGCGACGTGCTCCGCCTCACCCATCGGGACGGCGTCCTCTACTCCATCAACCTGCTCAGCATCGGCTTCTCCGCCGACGTGGCAGCCCTCACCAACCGGCGCTTCAAGCGCTTCGGTCACCTGGGGTACTTGCTGGGTGTGCTCGTTTGCCTGGCGCGCTTGCGGCGGCGGGCGTTTCCCTTGCAGGTGGACGGGGAAGCCGACATCGACCGGCGGCGGCACCTGTTCCTCACCTTCAACAACAGTAAATTCACCGGCGGGACGATGATGATCGCGCCGCAAGCGGATACGTCGGATGGGCTGGTAGAGTACGTGCGCTGGGGACCCATCGGCCGCCTCGGGCTCCTCCGCAACCTGAACCGGCTCTACGACGGCACGCACGTGAACCATCCGCTGGCAGGGCGGCGCGGTGCCCGGCGCATCGATTTCCACCTGGACGGTCCGGTGGACGTCATGGTGGACGGCGAAGTGATGACGTTGCAGCCCGTGACCTTGGAAGTGCTGCCGTCGGCACTGGACGTCATGGTCTGAGTACCGTGTCTTGGGCACGCGCTCCGGGTCCGACCTGGAACCGCGGGTCGGCAAGGCTCGGTCGGCTCAGACCGAGAGCCCTAGGAGGAGGCGCATCGTGGGTGACACCCAAGACAGGCTCGGGGTGAAGAAGATCTGGTGGGGCGTCCGCTCCGTCGTGCTCTGGACGATCGGCGGCGTGCACTTCTTCGTCGTCTGCATGCTCCTCATCGCTCTCAGCTTCTTCAAGGATCCACGGCACAACGACAAGCCGCAGCGCTGGCTCTTCCGCAACGTGCTGCGCCTGATGGGAGTGCCCTTCCGCGTACGCTACGCGCCAGGCTTCGACCCACGGCGCACGGCGCTGTTCATCTGCAACCACGTGAACCTTTTCGACCCGATGGTGATCTACTCCGCCATCCCTCAGTTCGTGCGTGGCATGGAGCTGGAGTCTCACTTCAAGATCCCCGCCTACGGCTGGATGGTGGGAAAGTTCGGCAACATCCCGGTGCCGAAGAAGCATGGCAAGGAGGAGATGCGCCAGCTGTCGCGGCGCATCCAGTCAGCCCTGGACGACGGTACGAGCGTCATCGTTTTCGCCGAGGGCCACCGCACGCCGGACGGCCGGGTGCACGAGTTCCAGAGGGGGATCTTCCGCTGGGCCTGCCAGTGGGGCGTGCCCATCGCCCCGATGACGATCACCGGCTCTTACGAGTTCAGCCGCAAGGGATCCTGGCTACTGCGCCCGTCGACGATCACCGTCTTCCTGCACGAGATGATCGAGACCAGGTCCCTCGGGCCAGCCGACGCCGAGAGCTTGCGCCAGCGCGTCCACGCCATCGTCGCCCGCCCGGTGGACGAAGTTCTGGGCCTCGCCCCTCCGGCGGCGGAACTCCAGACCTACCGCCACGCTCACGGCCGCGACGAGATCCATGCCGACCTGGGGACCCAGTCGTCCCCGGTATCACAGATGGACGGCGTCTGCGGCTGAGCGAATCTCCAGCAGCCGGCGTTCGCTCTCCCACTTCACACCGCGGACGCCGTGCAGGCCGTCACTTCGAATCGGTGACAAGCCTCCACCAGTCATCGCATGTCCTCGAGCGCCTGTTGACAGAGCCGTTCGGCAAATGCCAGCATTGTGGATTCTGCTTGTCAGCAGTCGGCATGGTCACGGTCTCGGCCGCGGGTTACCCTCCGGGGGTCGCGCGCGTGAGTACGCTCCTTGAATCGACCACGACACTCCTGAGAAAAGCGCGCGAGGGAGACGAGCATGCCCGCGATCGACTCTTGGCACGCTATCGCCCCGCACTCCTCCGCTGGGCTCGCGGCCGCACGCCAGCGCCGATCCGCAGTCTCGTGGATACGGACGACCTGGTCCAGTTGACGCTGACCGGTGCCTTGGGTTCCTTGGACCGCTTTGAATCTCGATACGCCGGCGCCTTCGGGTCCTATCTGCGCGTCATCCTGAGGAACAAGATCAACGATCAGCTCCGACATCTCGCCGGACGGCCCGCGATGGAGCGACTGCAAGAGGATCTCCCCTACGAGGCTCCTTCTCCACTCGATGGGCTCATCTGGCGCGAAACGCTGGAGATTTACGAAGCCGCCCTCGAACAGCTGGACGATCTGGATCGGGAGGCTTTCGTCTCGAGATTCGAACTAGGGTTCACGTATGACGAGGTGGCCCGGGCGATCGACAGTCCGTCGGCGAATGCCGCACGCATGCGATCGACGCGTGCCTTGTACCGGGTGGCCGACAGCATGCGCAAACAGTACTTAGACAAGAACCGACCTGCACGACAGCGATCGCGAACCCAGCGGCATTCGCCCTCAACGACGAGCCGTAAGCCTCACCAGAATGAGAACGATTACGATCTTTGAAGGATCAGCGAGGAGCGGGAACCGCCGAATGAATCACGACGATCTCGACGTTTGGAGTCTCGCCGTCCTGATCTCGGACGGTCGGCCCATCGATTGGGAAGATGCTCGTCGCGCCGTGGAAGGCGAAGAGAGCTTGGACCGGATTCGCTTCCTGAGAGCCGTCTACGAGATCGCCTCGATGCACCAGGACAGCGGGAGGATCGAATCCGATTCTCCGGTGGCGCTCGCACCCGTGGCGCCCGCCGAGGGGGAGCCGGAGCGGCCGGCGCAGTGGGCTCATCTGTTGATCCGCGGGCTCGTCGGCCGCGGCTCCTTCGGATCGGTGTATCGCGCCTGGGACCGTGACCTGGATCGCGAGGTCGCTCTGAAGCTGATCGGGACGACTTCCGGGGGGCAGAAAGCAGAAGCCGGCTCCACAGTTCTCAAGGAAGGGCAACAGCTCGCCCGGATCCGACACCCCAACGTCGTCGCCGTGTATGGGGCGAGTGCACAAGGCGATCAGATCGGACTGTGGATGGAGCTCATCGAGGGATGTACGCTCGAAGAACTCCTGGAGACGCGCGGACGTTTTGGAGCGGAAGAAACCACGCTCATCGGTCTAGCTCTCTGTCGGGCGTTGCGCGCCGTGCACAGCACCGGTGTTGTGCACCGAGACATCAAGGCGCGCAACGTCATGCGCGAGGAGGGTGGCCGCATCGTCCTCATGGATTTCGGTGCCGGCACCGAAATGCATGCCGAAACAGCGAGCCTGGTCTCCACCATCGTCGGAACCCCGCTCTACATGGCTCCTGAGGTTCTGCGTGGCGAGCCTCCGAGCGCCCAATCCGACCTCTACAGCCTCGGGACCTTGCTCTTCCGTCTCGTCACCAAACGCTATCCGCTCGAAGCGCAAACCGTGACCGGGCTGCTCCAGGCGCACGAACGCGGTGAAGCGAGGTTGCTGCGTGACATCAGGCCCGACGTGTCCGAAGCCTTCGTGCGCGTCGTGGAAAGATGTCTGCACCATGACCCACGCCAGCGCTTCGGGAGCGCCGGGGAAATGGAGCGGGCCCTGGAAGAAGCGCTGAACGTCGCGACCCTCAGCAAAAACCCGTCCTGGCCGCACCGCATCGTGCAACGGCTGCAACGACAACGTCTTGCGGTCGCGATCGCAGCCCTCATCGTGATCGCAAGCCTCGCCATCAGCCCGCTCGCGCGCGACGGCACGTTGCGCCGCCTGCTCTCGGGGGTAACCTCGAATCCGCATCAGTGGCGCGCCGATGGCGTACCGCTTTGCGACCTCGATGACGAGCAGCGGCGGCCCAGCATGATCGCCGACGGCGAGAGCGGCACGATCGCCGTCTGGCAGGATTCGCGCAACGGCAACGCCGACATTTACGCGCAGCGAATCGACGCCGCCGGGCGTGCGCTATGGCAGGCCCACGGCGTGCCAGTTTCCATCGCCTCGGAGGGGCAGCTGATGCGCAACGACCTCGACCTCCAACTACCGCTCGTGCCAGCGCTGGTATCCGACGGCGCGGGAGGGGCGATCATCACTTGGCAAGATCATCGCGGGGACGCCTTGGACATCTACGCCCAGCATGTCTCCGCAGCCGGCACCGTCGCCTCCGGATGGCCCATCGATGGGCTCGGCATTTGCACGGCGTTTGGCTACCAGGTCGACCCTGTGATCGTTGCGGACGATGCTGGGGGTGCCATCATCGGCTGGCGCTTCGGAACGTCCGACTCCACGGGTTTGGGCTACGATCTCTTCATGCAACGCGTGACAGCGGCCGGACACGTGGCGCCGGGCTGGCCGCCGGACGGCCTTTTGATCTGCGGTGGTCCAGGCGATCATCAGGGACTCATGATGTGCGCCGATGGTTACGGCGGCGCTCTTCTCACCTGGGTCGACTACCGCAGCGGAGTGGCCTCGGTCTATGCCCAACGCGTCACCGGCGCGGGACACATCGCCGCGGGCTGGCCTGACGATGGAGTGGCTCTCTGTACCGCAACAGGCGAGCAGTTTGCCCCGATGGCGGTGGCCGACGGAGCGGGGGGCATCTTCGTCACCTGGGAAGATCGGCGCAGCGGTAATCGTGACATCTATGCCCAGCACGTCACGGCATCGGGAAGGCGTTCCTGGGACCCTGCCGGGCTCGGGATCTGTGTCTTCGCGATTCACAATCAGTGCAATCCGACGATTGTTTCCGATGGTGCGGGCGGTGCGATCATCACCTGGTTCGACTGGCGGCATTTCTGCCGGCAGGGCCGCACCTGCTCCGATATCTTCGCCCAGCGTGTGAACGGCGAGGGCATCGTACAATGGGCCCAGAACGGCGCGCCGATCACGAACATCCCGGGAGACGAAGCGCTCCCGAGCCTCACCGGGGATGGCGCCGGGGGTGCGATCATCGCCTGGTTGGACTGTCGCAACGCGACTCCGCCGCTCTCGAACACACCGGGATCCGTGGATCTCTACGTCCAGCGTGTGGATTCCTCCGGGAAAACCCTATGGACCGAAAATGGAGTGGCGGTCTGCACGGCGCACGGCAATCAACTGGCGCATCTGCTGCTTTCCGATGGTGTCGGCGGCACTTACATCGTGTGGGAAGACGGACGTGACGGCGAGAGCAACGTCTACATGAACCACGTCACCTCGATGGGCGTGGCGGCCGCCCCCACCCCGCCGTAATGAACCCTGTTCTCTGTGAACCCACCGGCACTTCAATCACTTGCATCGACGGTCTCGTATTCTGACGGGGTCCCGGAACGGTCCCGTGACTTTTTTTGGTGCGCTTTCTCGCCCCCCCCACGATCTAGCCCATGAACGGCAGAGCACGAGACCCTTCCGTGCAGAGCGTCGCAGGACAGCGCTTCGAGACTCTGACGTTCTTCAGTGTGGTTCCGAGCCCAGCTCGACTCTGTAGAAGTACGGTCCGTAGATGCTCGCAGGAGGTATGCGCTCATGTCCTTGTCACGCTACGGCATGAAATCTCTCGCCCTGCTCTCGTGGTGCATCGTCATGGTGCTGCTGGCGCCTCTGACGGTCACCGCGGGTTCGTTCCAGCTTCAGGCTCAAGCCCTCGGCAAGAGCGGGGCATCGCCCTCGAGCCACGTGCAGGCCACGAGCCCGGGGACGCGGCTCGCGCCGATCGAGGTGCGCCCCCTACCGCCCGACTCGCGTCCCTACGGTGCCTCTTACGGGACTTGGGGTGCCCGCTGGTGGCAGTGGGCGCTCTCCGCACCCTTCGGCGCCGACCCCATCACCGATCCCGACGGCTCGCACTGCGACTACGGACAGTCGGGGCCGGTGTGGTTCCTGGCCGGAAGCTCCGGCAGCACCGTGGTGCGGAGCTGCACCGTCCCGGCCGGCGCGGCTCTCTTCTTCCCACTCGTCAACTACTACGCCAACTATCCGTGCCCGCCCGAGTTCGGGTTCGAGCCTGCCCCGGGGCAGAGCCTGGAGGATTTCCTGCGCAGTTTCGCCGCCGGATTCATCGACGGCGCAGCGAATATGGCGGTGGAGGTAGACGGACTCTCATTGGGTGACGTGAGCTCTTTTCGCGGTACCTCGGATCTCTTCCTGCTCGACATCGACCCGAGCTGGCAAGCGGCCGATCCATGCGTGACTGGCGACCCCCAGCCTGCCGTCGTGGACGGTTTCTGGATGATGCTCGCCCCGCTGCCGCCGGGGGCGCACACGCTCCATTTCCACGCCGAGATACCGGCGTTCGATTTCGCCGTCGATGTCACCTACAACCTTACCGTCCAGCCGGGCGGCCGCGGACGGGGAGCGATCGATGATCGCCCTGGTGCGGAGACATCGACCTGGGGACTGGTGAAGCGCCTGTACAAATGACCCGCAAGCCGGTGTGTCACGCTCGAAGCCGGGTCGGAGGGGATCCCGCCCCTTCCGACCCAGCACCGGATACGAAGCAGCCGAAACACGGTCGCTGTGTTCGAATCACGCGAGACTACGAGGAGAAATGTCATGAGATCCACGAAGCATGGCGTATGGTCCATGCCGTTCGCGCTGGCGGTCGCCGCTGCCATTGTGTCCGTCACCAGCCCCGCCATGCATGCCGCCACGAGCCAGAACCCCAACCCGCGGCTCTATCTTCCGGGAACGAGCCCATTCGGGGCGAGCTTCGGTGAATGGACCGCGGCTTGGTGGCGCTGGGCTTTCTCCCTGCCCGTCGCCAACCATCCGCTCTTCGATACCGGGTCCTGCGACACCGGGCAGGCCGGCCCTGTCTGGTTTCTTGGAGGTGCCTTCACCGGGACGGCGACCATTCGCGACTGCACCGTTCCGGCCGGGACGGCGCTCCTCATCCCGGTCCTGAACAGCGAGTGCTCGGACGTGGAGCCGCCGCCATTCTTCGGCGCCGACGAGGCGGAGATGCTCGCCTGTGCCCGCGCCTTCATGGACACAGGCACGGACCTGTTCGCGAGCATCGACGGCAGGGCTGTAGACGACCTCGCTCTGTACCGAGTCTCGTCGCCGCTGTACAGCTTCAGCGCTCCCGACGGCGGGCTCTTCGGCGGTGCCACGGCGGGAAATTCGGTCTCCGACGGCGTATGGTTGTTCCTGCAGCCCCTCGCCCCGGGAGAGCACACCATCCACTTCGGCGGCTCCTTCCCCGGTTTTCCCCTCGATGTCACCTACAACCTCACCGTGCAGCCCGGTGGCCGGGGACGGGGAGCGATCGATGCTGGCCCTGGTGCGGAGACATCGACCTGGGGACTGGTGAAGAGCCTCTACCGATAGCCCTCTGCACCTCGCCCAAAGTCGGAGGGGAGGATTTCCTCCCCTCCGATGCAAATCGGCGCCTCGATCGTGGATGTTGGCCGGAAATTGAGCCGAGAGCGGGTTGAGCTATTTGAGCAAGACCATGCGGCGCGCGCCCGCGATCTCCTCTCTTCCGGTCTCGAGAGCCAAGGCGCGCAGGCTGTAGAAATAGATGCCGCTCGGCAGCGTTGCAGCGTCGAAGACGACCTCCCGAGGACCGGCGTCCTGGCGTTCGCCATCGAGCAAGCGGCGGACTTCCTGCCCGCGAATGTTGTACACCGTGAGGGTCACCCGACTTTCGGCAGGCAGCGCGTAACGGATGCGGGTACGCGGATTGAACGGGTTCGGGACGTTCGGCTCCAGCAGGAAAGTGGCGGCGCTCGAAAGCGGCGTGGGTGCTGCCGCCATCTTCGCGACCGGAGCGGAGACCTTCGTCAGCGTGCTCGTGATGCTGAAGTTGGCGATCGCGGTGGCGAAGCCCACGACTTGGTAGTTGTAGGTTCCTGGAACCGTGGGGAAGCCCGTGAGCTCTTCGGGGTTGGACAGCGACGCTCCCTGCGCCAGGGTCCTTCCCTGGGGATCGAGCAGATAGAAATCGACATCCCCGCCGGGTTCGTAAGCGAGCGTCGCCGCGACGAGGAGCGTGTTCGCGGTGATCTCGAATGGGATGAGCCGGGTCTCGGGAATGCCTTGCACCGAGGGGCCCAGCATTCCGGTGAAGGTAGACGTCTCGTCGGTGAACTGGGTGCCGTTGTCGAAGAGCGCGCCGTCCACGTGCACCTTGTCGAGGTAGACGTTGCCGTCGAGGCCTCGCAGCTGCACCACGTGGCCTCCCCGCCCCAGGCCGATGTACGCACTGCGCACCCCCCAGCGTGGCGCCTCGCTGAAGAAGCTGACGAGTCCGTGGCTCTCGCCGTCGATGACGACCTCGGCGATGCCGCCGTTGCGGTTCTGCAAGTATTCGAGCTTGACCCCTGTGCCATGGAAGGTGAAATAGGCGAAGGGTTTCTTGTTCTTGTTCCGAGCTTGCGCCTGGATGTACGAACCCCCCGAGGCGCTGGCGTCGGTGACCGTTTCCCAGCGGGCGCTGTAGGCGAGGCGCGGGTCGTTCTGCTCGGCCAGTGCGAACGTCCCCTGCGCGGCCCACTTCACGTCACCCGCCAGGAACTCGGCGCGCGTCCCCGGGGTGGTGCGGGCAAGCTCCACTGCCTTGCGCACGTTGATGTAGCCCGGCCCGACCTGGTGGGTTGCATACCCGGGCATCGGATCGGCCGTCGCCGTCAGGATCGACTCGATCTGGTCGGGCGAGAGCTCGGGGTTGGCGCTGAGCAACAGCGCCGCGGCGCCGGCAACGAACGGCGTCGCCATGCTGGTGCCACTGAGGGCGTGGTAATACGCCGTGTACGTGGGGTGAGCGGTGTCGACGAAACTGCCGAGCGAGCCGGTCACCGTCCCCGGCGAGCGGGTGGAGCGAACGCCGACACCCGGTGCCGTGACGTCCGGGTGCAGGAAGGCGTCCCCCGGCACGCCGCGGCTGGAAAAGCTGGCCAGCTGCTTGCTGGCATCTCCCGCCGCGACGCCGATGACCCAAGGTACGGAGGCGTAAGGGTTCATCGTGTTGTCGCCCGGACCTCCGTTGCCGGCGGCGAAGGTGACCACGATGCCGCGGCGATAGGCCTCGTACGACGCCCGGTTGATCGGGTTCATGGGATCGAATCCCGGGCTCGAGCTGCCCCAGCTGTTGGTGATGACCCGCAGGTCGAAGCGCTCCCGGTTGGCGAGGGCGTAGTTGAGCCCCTTGAGTGCATCGAGGAGAGCCGTGGTCGCCGCTGCGTCAGCGCCCAGCATGCCGTAGGCCACCAGGTCCGCCTCGGGAGCGATACCGGCGTAGTAGCGCGGCCGGCGTGCATCGTCCTTGGAGGCCTCGCCGGTCCCGGCCACCGTCCCGGCCACGTGCGTGCCGTGGCCGCTGTAGTTGTCTGAATTCGGCACGCCCTCGGCATAGACGGCGAAGCCGCCGAGCAGGCCTTCGGTCGTGATGGCCCGTACGTTCTGCTTCACCTTGGTCCCGAAGGGCAGGTCAGAGTGGGTGGAGTTGACGCCGGAATCGAGGACGAAGACGGTCACGCCGCGCCCCTTGACGCCATACGTGTCGTGCACGAAATGGCCGCCGGTGATCTCTCCGGCGGTGAAGTTGAAGTATTCGAGCGGAGCGTTGTCGTAAACGCTCTCGACATGGTCCCATCCGAGAACGGTTTGGATCTGCTCGGCCGTGAGGGTGGTGCCGGCCATCGGGAGCGCCGTCAGCGCTTCGAAGTCGACACGCAGGGCCGAGAGGCTGGTCACGTCGGCCTGCGCTGCAAAGGTCACGACCACGCTGTACGGACCCGGACCGGATCTCAGGCGCTCTTGCAACCGGGGATCCATGGTGCCAGCGGCCAGGACATTCGCCGCCACGAAGACCCAGGCGACGAGGAGCGTGAGAATGCGCAGGCTGCGTTTCACGAGGATCACTCCCTCGGTGTTCGAGTCGCGAACTGTTCGGAGTTGGAAACGGAGCCAGTCTATGCGCCCGAAGGTGAAAAGTCCGTGAATCCAGGATTACGACTCGTTCATGCAGCGATTCCCAGACCAGAGTTCCACCGCTCTTTCCGTGGCACGTCGGACCTCATCCTGCTCGACATCGACTCGAGCTGGGGAGTCGCCGACCCCTGCGTCACCGGCGCGCCGCAGCCTGCCGTCGTGGATGGCTTCTGGATCATGCTCGCTCCGCTCCCTCCCGGGGTGCACACCCTCCACTTCCATAGCGAGCTGCCGGACTTCGGCGGCTTCATGGTGGACGTCACCTACAACCTGACCGTGCAGCCCGGTGGCCGGAGACGTGGCTCCATCGCCGGCGCCCCGGGCGCGGTGGAAGCATCGACGTGGGGACTGGTGAAGCGGTTCTACAAGTGAGGCGCGAAGCGGCTCGGGCCCGTGGCGGCGAAATCGCCGCACCCGTGCACGAGGCCTGCTGACCGGTGCGGCGAAGACCCCAGGTCGTGCCGCTCGAAAGCCTCGGGTCGGAGAGGATTCCGTCCTCTCCGACCCCATTACTAGGGGGTGTCCGCGGGGATGGAGTTCTCCGCTCCTGGCAACCTGCCGATCCGACGGCGGGGTCTTGGATCAGCGGCGCGAAGGACCTGCGGCTTCAGGCGCCGGGGAAATTGAAGTCGCGGTCCATCACTGTCTTGCGACCGTCCTTGCGCGCATTGTCGACGGCCTGATCGCACAACCTCCGAACGATGTCGGAGAGCCTCGGGGCGACATTGCCCGAGGTATTGAACTCGGATTTCTCCCGGATGTAGTTCTTCAGCTTCGAGACGACAACCAACACTTCGATCTCGCTCATCGCAACCCTCCGTTGAATGTCATCGGGCGCGCTGCCGCTGTACCGCCGCGGGGCAGCCGCGCTCGACGGGCGCCAGACCATAGCAGATCGCGCGGCCCGCGGTCACCCGCCGCGTCATGCCGAGGCTCGCGCCGGAGGACGCCTTGGCGGCACCCTGTGTTCGGCGCGAACCCCGGATCGAAACATAAGATAGCCTGGGACGGCCGGGGCTTCAAGGCAGTCGCTCGGCGGGAATCGGCGCGGATGTTCGGCTGCAGGAAATGGTCTCGGGGTGTCAACGCTCAATCCCGAGGCACGAGGTTGGATTGCCGGCGCGGCAGACTTGCGCCCTGCAGGGTGCGGTACTCGCCGTAGAGATCGGTGCAGAGGCACGAGTGCACCGGCAACACGACGACGAGATCGCCCGGTTCGACAGCAGCGAGCAAAGCCTCGTCCACGGCGACGAGGCCGTGCTCCTGCGAGAGCGACACGAGCGCCGCCCCTGCCGCTGCCGGCCCCCAGCTGTCGCCACGCCAAGTCGCCAACCGACCATAGGTCATTCGACCTGCAGCGTCGCGCAGTGATTCCTTGGAGAGATGCACGGCGCCGCCGTAGAGGACGAGCTGCTGGCGTTCTCTCGACTTGCCCACCACCGGACACGCCACGGCGACGGCGATGTCGTCCTCCGTGCAGGCGCCGAGACGCGCTTGGGTGAGATCATAGAAGACGAGGTTTCCCGGGCGGATCTCGTCCACGCCGGGGAAGGCTTGCGCCAGGCTGCAGCACGGCGTGTCGCCGATGGAGACAGCGCAGGGCCCGAGGCCTGCCCCGCGCACGAGCTCTTGCAAACGCGTCATGCGGGTGATGCTCGTCCCATGCACCTCGAGCACGCCGGCGACACCTTCGGCCTCATAGCTGTGTCCGGCATGGGTGAGGAGCCCTTCGAAACGCAACGACGCCGTGCCACGCAGCGCCCTGACCAACGCCAGCACGGCATCCGGCTGGTCCCAGGGCACGCCGGCGCGTCGCCCGCCCACGTCGATCTCCACCCACGCTTGCACTGGCTGGCGCAGGCGCTGTGCCAGCGCCGCCACCGTCTCCGGTGTATCGACGACGAGATGCACCGTGCAAGCCCCCGCTAGGGAGTCGATCTTGTCGCTCTCCAGGACATTGGCCGAGAAGGCCACGGTGAGATCGCGCCAGCCGTGGGCGGCGAAATAGAGCCCCATGTCCACAGACGAGACGGTGATGGCGCTGACGCCTGCGGCGCGGAACCAGTCGCCGACGGCGGCGGACTGGTGCGTCTTGAAATGCGGGCGGAAGCGAAGACCCGCCGCGGCCGCCTTGCGCGCCATGCGCTCGATGTTGCGCCGCGCTCTGCGCTCGTCGAGGAGCAGCGTCGGCCTGCAGATGCCGAACGCCGCCAGTTCGTTGGCCCGGATTCCTGCCGCCATTCCACCCTCCGTCGGCGGAGCGTACACTCCCGCCCGTACGGCGACCAGGCGGTGCCAGCGCCCGGGTGGCGCCGAGGCTGCGCCTCGCGCGGCGGCCCGCGCGGCAACCCGCGCGGCAACCGAGCTCTACAAGGAGGTTCTTTGCATGCGCACCTTCCCGTTCCTGCAGGTGGACGCCTTCACCACGCAACCCCTGGCCGGCAACGCCTGCGCCGTCGTCCTCGACGCCGACGACCTCGAGGCGGCGACCATGCAGGCCATCGCCAGGGAACAGAATCTCTCCGAGACCGCCTTCGTGCGTCGCTCGCGCTCCTGCGACTTCGGTGTGCGCTACTTCACACCCGCCGAGGAAATACCGCTCGCCGGGCATCCCACCATCGCCACCGCTTGGGCGCTGGTCGACAGCGGTCGTCTGCAGCTGCAGGGCCCGCGCACGCGCACGACGTTCGAGCTGCAGGTCGGCCCCATTGAAGTCGAGGTGGTGAGCGGCCCGAGCGGTCCGGAGCACGTGGTCATGTCGCAGAAGAAGCCAGTATTCCTCGCCCCATACGAGGCGGCGGAGGTCATGCCCATTTTCGGCCTGCGCTCCGAGGATCTGCTCCCGGGTTTCCCCATCCAGACCGTGAGCACGGGCTTGCAGCAGCTCATGGTGCCCGTCCGCGATCTCGAGGTGCTGCGACGGATCGCTCTCGACCTGCCGGCGTACGTCGAGCTCCGCCGCCGTTCCGATTTCTTCAGCACCCATCTCTTCTGCCTGCAAGGCGCGACCGCCGCCGGTCGAACCTTCGCCCGGCATTTCGTCGTCCCTCCTGACCTGATCGAGGACCCGTTCACGGGCTCGGCCACGGGCGGCATGGCCGCCTATCTCTGGCACCACGGGTGCATCGAAACACCGACCTTCATCGCCGAGCAGGGTCACTGGCTGCAGCGCCCCGGACAAGCCATGGTGGAAGTCGTCGGCCCGCGCCACGACATCACCACGGTCAAGGTCGGCGGTCCGGCGGTCACCGTGATTCGCGGCACCATGGAGCTGCCCGAGGGGTGAGACCATGCTCGATCTCGAGAGGCGAGGTTTCGCGGCGCTCACCTTCGACTGCTACGGCACCTTGATCGACTGGGAGACGGGAATCCTCGCCGCGCTGCGCACCCTGCTGCGGGCCCACGCCATTTCTCTCCCGGAAAGTGAGGTCCTGGAATCCTACGCGCGGCTGGAAGCGGAGGCGGAAGCGGGCACGTACAAGCCCTACCGCAAGGTGCTCCGTTCGGTGGTGGAAGGCTTCGGGCGGACGCACGGTTTCGCTCCGACCGCGGCGGAAAGTCGGGTGCTCGAGGAATCGCTGCCGTCCTGGGAGCCCTTCCCGGATACGGTGACAGCGCTGCAGGCCCTCGCTAGCCGACACGCTCTCGTCGTGCTTTCCAACGTCGACGACGATCTCTTCGCCAGCACTGCGGCGAAGCTGTCCGTCTCGTTCACTACCGTGATCACGGCACAGCAGGTGCGGGCCTACAAACCGGCCGAGGCGCATTTCCGCACCGCCCTCCGGACCCTCGCTCTACCGGCGGATCGGGTGCTGCACGTCGCCAACAGCCTGTATCACGACGTCGAGCCAGCGAAGCGTCTCGGGATGGCGACGGTTTGGGTCCACCGCCGCCGGGGCCGCGACGGAGCCACTCTCGCCACCGAGGTCCACCCCGATCTCGTCGTGGCCGATCTCCAGGAGCTCGTGGCGCGGCTCGGGGCATGAAGGGGCACCTCGAGAGGTCGGTCGCTTTGACCGTGGCAAAGGCCCTCTGCTAGAATCGATGCCGCTCCCGAAGAATGGATCCACGCCGACGGGAACGCTTCTGTTGCCACCTCGATCCAAGGTCGCGCCGGAGAGGGAAACGGCATTGTCCGGGGCCAGCGGTCCAAGGACCCACCTGCGCCGCCAGGGCGCGAGCGTGGCCCTAGGGCTCCTCCTGGCTGGTTCCGGCTGCATCGATCCCCTGTCCATCAGCGCCCCACCGTCTCGGTCTCCTTTCAAGGCGAGTCCCACGGTTCGTTACCAATCCCACCCACGGCTGTTCGTCCCGAGTCTGCAGGTGGGAGCCCTCGCCGCCCTCCCGGATCGGCTGCTCGCAACCACCGTCGGGCCTGGGCAGGAAAAGCTGGTGGCCATCGACGCCGAAGGTCGCGTGCAGCCCCTGGGTGTGCGTTTCGAGGCGGCGCCCGAGGCCGTCTGCCCCTTGGCGCTCTCCCCTGGCCACCACCCCGCCTTTCCGGAGGGCGACCTTCTCGTCGGCAGCGGTCCGAACATCCAGCGGGTCCATCTCGCCCTGGGCGACACCGAGCTCCTCGCCTCGCTTCCGGCGGAAGAAGGCGACGTGGTCGGGCTCTGCTTCGATTCCCAAGGCAGCTTCGCCTACGACCCGCTCGTTCTCGCCCAGAATGGCGGCGTCTACCGGTTGGAGGCGAATGGGCAGCTGTGGCGGGTAGGGAACGTCGGCGCCGGCGGTTCCGGACCGAGCATCGCCTCGCCATACTTCGGCCCGTACGCGGGCCACTTGCTCGTGGCCTTCCAGTCCACGGGGGACGTGATCGCTCTTTCTCCCGTGGGGAAAACGAGCCGCCTCACCGGTTGGTCGGGGGTCACCGCGGCGCTAGCCTTTCCCGAGGTCCCGCGGGTTCTCGATGGCACCGACGGCGCGTTCTTCTTCGCGGTGCGCTCGGGCACGACGAGCCAGGTCTATTATTGTACGGCGGCGGACATCGCGCCCCACAACGGTGCCTTGCTCCTCACCAGTCTCCATGCCTCCGGCGACGGTTTGGCGCGTCTCGAATCCGGCCGGGTGGCGGTGGAGTCGTGGAGCCGCTTCCTCGGCGCCGAGGTCGCCGCTGCTTTCGTGCAGCGCCCGGCGCTCACCCGCCTCGCTCTCGACGTGCGGCCTGGAGGCGCCGACGACATTGCCTGCGGTTCGGCGGAACTGGTGCCGGTGGCGCTGCTGTCGTCGAGTTACCTGTCGGCGGCGCTGATCGACGCGAGCACCGTGACCTTCGCCGGGGCTGCGGTCGTGCCGTCACGCAAAGGTGGGCTCGGCACCTATACCGATTGCAACGCCGATGGAGCCGTGGATCTCGTCGTCACCTTCCGGCCTGCGGAGATGCACATCGCTCCTGGCCCGGCGACCCTGGTCCTGGAGGGCAGTACCTTCGGCAGCGAACGCCTGCGTGGCGAAGCCCAGGTGCAGGTCATCGCCCCTTGAGATGCCGGCGCCGGTCTTCCCCGCGGAGGACGCAGCTTCCATGCGCCTCGACCTCTTCCTCAAGAAAGCACGCCTCGTGCACCAGCGACGCGCCGCCAAGGAGCTCTGCGACGCCGGCGGCGTGCTGCTGAATGGCAAGCCCGCCAAACCCAGCCAGGACGTGCGTCCCGGCGATCGCCTTCAGCTGCAGCTCTTGCACCAGGATCTCGAGGTTCGCATCCGCGAGTTGCCCCACGGCAACGTTTCTCGCGCCGTCGCGGCGACGCTGATCGAGGTCCTCCGGGACCAGCCGGCAGACCGGATCGGCCGTGTCTTCGGCGGTGGTGAGGCAGAGGAGGTGGGGGAATGATGGGATCCGCACGGTCGGCGAGGTCGGCAGCGACGCAGGGCACGTTGCGGCGCGGCCGAGGCGGTGATCAATCCGACGGCTCGAAGCGCACCGGCGCGGTGGTAGCATCCAGACGCGCCAGCAGCTCCCGGTACCAGGCGGCGGCGCGCTCGAGTTCGGTGCGGACGGCCTGGGCGCCCCAGACGAGGTTCAGGGTGCAGCGCGTGGCACCGTGGGTCTTGGTTCGCTGCGCATCCTTCACCGCGTTGGCGCACGGCCCGCTGGCATCGTGGAGACAGAGCAGTCCCTCGACGTCGATCTCCTGGCCTGCCTCGTTGAAGACGAATCGCGCGCCGGCTGTGGCGAGTCCGACGTGCAGCGGTAATACTAGTTGCTCCTGATCGACGACGCTGATCGGCAAGCCGCTGTGCAGCGAGACGGCGTTGCCGGCGTCCACGGCGGGATTGATGCTACGAAGTCCGGACGTAGACGCCTCGCGGAGCAAGAACTCCGCTGCCGGCTTGCCACGACCCGTGGGTTTGTAACCGCCCTGGCGCAAGAGGTCGCGGACGGCGGCGCGCACGGTTTCGCTGCGCTGCACGGGAGCCGCCGCCTCGAGACGCAACAGCGTGCGCAGCCAAGGCGGCGAGACCAACGTTGCCAGGTTTCCGGGCAGCGTGGTAGTGAACGCCACCAGCGCCAGCTGCGGGTGTGGCTCGAGCCGGAAATGCATGCGACCTCCTGCCTTCCAGGCGCACTGCCCTTCCGCTGGACAGTGCCGGGCGCCTGTGGTCAACTCTGTGGTTGACCCTGCGGGTGCCGGTGCGCGCGGTGTGGACGAGGTGACGAGGTCATGACGAACGCGACGCAGCCCGTGGTAGAGCGCGCGGGGCCGGAACGCCACCCCATCGTCAGCCTCTCCCACGTCACCAAACGATACGGCAAGCGCGAGGCGCTGCGCGACATCACTTTGCAGGTCGAGCACGGTGGCTTCGTCTTCGTCGTCGGTCCCAGTGGTGCCGGCAAGTCCACCCTGCTGCGGCTCGTCTACATGGAGGAGTTCCCCAGCGAAGGCCAGGTCACCGTGGCCGGCTTCGTGAGCACGCGGATGCGCCGGAATCGCATCCCCCACCTGCGGCGCAAGGTGGGGCTCATCTTCCAGAACTTCAAGCTCCTCGAGGACCGCAACGTGTTCGAGAACGTCGCCTTCCCGCTCTACGTCATCGGCTCCAACCGTAATTACATTCGCAAAACCGTGCTGGACATCCTCGGCCGCGTCGGGCTGTACCAGAAGCGCAACAGCTTTCCGCACGAGCTTTCCGGCGGCGAGCAGCAGCGTGTCGCCATCGCTCGGGCACTGGCCAACTCGCCCTACGTACTCCTGGCGGACGAGCCCACCGGCAACCTCGATCCCGTGGTGGCCCGGGAGATCCTGAAGCTGCTCTTTCGGATCAACGTCGCCGGCACCGCCGTGATCATGGCCACCCACGACCACGATCTCGTGCGCCAGTACCGGCAGCGCATCGTGCACCTCGAACACGGAGAGATCGTGCAGGACGAGAGCGCCATGACGCACTGGGTCCCGGAGAAGGACCTCGATGCCTGGCGCGAGGAACCACTGCAGACGCAGCCCCCCGAAGGGGAGTGAAGCGCAGCGACCGGCCGGAGCGAAGCAGCGCGCTGGCAGGCAAACGCGGAGACTCGAGTCCATGTTCACCGACAGCCAGGTCCGTTACCTGTTTCGCGAGCTGCTGCGCTCCTTCCAGCGCCTCAAAGGGGTGAGCCTGGTCTCGACCCTGATCATGAGCGTGGCCCTCACCATGCTCGCCCTCTTCACCTTGATCACGATCAATCTGCACGCCGTGGCGCGGACGTTCCAGAACGAGATCGAGATCGTCGCTTTCCTGGAGGAGGATCTCGGCACCGCCAGCATTCAGGAGATCGAGCAACGGCTGCTCCAGCACCACGGCGTGGCGAGCGTGTCCTTCGTGTCCAAAGACGATGCCTTGAAGGAATTCACCGCCCAGCTCGGCGAGGACAGCGATCTCTTGGACGTCCTCGACGAGAACCCCCTGCCGGCTTCGCTGCGCATCCGCCTGCTGGAGGAAGCGCAGACCTCGGAGCGACTGGCGCTCCTGGCGGCCTGGCTGCGCGAGATCCCCGGCGTCGAGGAAGTGCGCTACGGCGACCAGTGGGTGGAGCGGCTGGAGCGCTATGTCAAAGCCTTCCTGGTGCTGGACGTGGTGCTGGGAGCACTGGTGGTGGCCTCGGCGCTTTTCGTCGTCGGCAACACCGTGCGCCTCACGGTGATGACACGGGAACGCAGCATCGAGGTGATGCGTCTGGTCGGCGCCACCGATTGGTTCATCCGCGTCCCCTTCGTCGTCGAGGGCGCGCTGCAAGGCGCCGTGGCGGCTGGGCTGGCGATGGCGGTGCTCTGGGCCGTGCAACGATACGCCACCCGCTTCGTTGGCCCTCTGGTTTTTTACGATGTCGGCCAGATCGCCGGCTTCGTCGCCCTCTGCGCCATCGTCAGCGCCTTCGGCAGCCTCACCTCGCTGCGGCGCTTCCTGCGGATCTGAACATGTCGACGACACGCGCCAGAAAAGGGAGGGATTCGAGGGGACGTTCCGCGCCCGCTTCCCTCCGCGCGCTTGCCTCGGCTCTCGCCTTCGGGCTCGCTTTCGTTGGCGGTGGACTGCACGGCGCCGGCGCCCAGAGCGAGAGCACCGACTCCGCCACCGTCCGCGACTCGCTTGCAGCCTACGAGAAGCAGATCCAGACACAGGAAGGGCATCTGCAAGAGCTGCGCTCCCAGATCAAGGACCTGCGCCGGCGCGATCAGAAACTGAAGAAAGAAGAAGTGGGGACGCTGGAGCAGCTGGAGATCCTCGACAAAGAAGTCGCCCTGACCGCGGACCTCCTGCGCCAGCTGGGAACCAAGAGGCAGCGACTGGAGGCACAGCTCGAGGGCATTCGCGCCGAACACTCCCGCGCCGAGGAAATCTTGGCGGAACGCAAGGGCCGCCTCGCCCGCACGCTGCGCGCCATGCATATGCGCGGCACCACCAACACCGCCGAGGTCTTGCTCCGCACCAGCAACCTGCGCGATGCGCTCACGCACTACAAGTACCTGGAGATGTTGGCGCGGAACAACGAGCGCCTGTACCTCGAGATTCGGCAGCAGGAAGTCTATCTGAAACGCACGAGCGCCCAGCTCACCGAGAAACTCGCGGCCGTGTCGGCGACGGCGACGGAAACCCAGGAAGAAAAAAAGCGCCTCGATGACGGGAGAAAGGCGCGGCAGAGCACGCTGCAGCGCGTGCGCCGGCAACGCGGCGAGCACCAGAAGTCGATCCGCGATCTCGCCGCCTCCGAGCAACAGCTGCAAGGGCTGATCGCGACCCTGGAGAGACGCCGCGAGGAGTTGCGGGCTTCCGGTCAGACCGTGGAGTTCCCGGACCTCGGGTTCCGTGACCTGCGCGGGCGGATGCCCTGGCCCGTCGCCGGACGGGTGACGACCCGCTTCGGCCGGCACCTCAACCCCCGGCACCAGACGGAGACCTTCAACAGCGGCATCGATATCGTCGCCGCCGAAGGCGAACCTGTGCGCAGCGTCGCCCGCGGCCGGGTCGAGTACGTGCAGTGGTTGAAGGGCTACGGGCGCACCATCATCATCAACCACGGTTCCGGTTTCTACACCGTGTACGCTCATCTGTCGGAGGCACTCGTCGCCGAGAAGCAGGAGGTCGAGCCGGGGCAGACCATTGCTCGCGTCGGCGACACCGGCTCGCTGGAGGGGCCCAAGCTGCATTTCGAGATCCGCGACAAGGCCACCGCTCTCGATCCCATGATGTGGCTCGGCTCCTGAGGTGGGTACCGGCGACGCCCTGGATGTTCGGCGTGTGGCCGGCATCATCGAGACACAGTTTCCTCACCTCGGCACCCTCTCCGTGCTTCCCTTGGGCGAGGGCTGCGACAGCATCGCCTTCCTCGTCAACGATACCTGGGTCTTCCGCTTTCCCAAGCGGGCCGAGGTGGAACGCCAGCTCGCTGTCGAAGCGCGGATCCTGCCTGTCCTCGCCACGACGGCTCCCCTGCCGATTCCCGTCTTCTGCTTCCACGGCCTGCCTTCGGCCACGTTTCGCCGCCCCTTCGCCGGCTACGCCCGGCTTCCCGGCGTACCGGGAATCCAGTGGGAACCCGCAAACGTTCCCTTCCACCTCTTGGCCCCGAAGCTGGCGCGGTTTCTCTCCTGGCTCCACGCCTTCTCTGTCGACGAGGCGATTCGCTGCGGCGTGCCGCAGCAGCCGATCGCGGCGCGGCTCGACGAGATCCGGGCCGAGGCCATTGCCGATTTCGAGTCGGTCCGCAAGGTGGCGCCCGAGGCGCCCCTCGAAGCGTGGCACCATACTCTGCAGTCCGGGTGCGACATCGCTACAGCACCTCGTGCCCTGGCGACTCTCGTGCACAATGATCTAGCCGCCGAACACATCTTGTTGGATCCGGCGACCCAGTCGATCACGGGCATCGTCGACTGGAGCGATATCGCCATCGGCGATCCTGCCGCCGACCTCGCCGGCGTCTTTCACTGGGGCGGCGAGGCCCTCGTGCAGGCCGTGCTGGCAACGTATGTTCCTCCGATCGACGCTGGGGTCATGTCTCGCGCCCGTTTCCTCGGCGCTTGCAGAGGTGTGGCGGACGTGACTTTTGGCCGCGAAACAGGCCGGCAGGAGTACGTCCGTGCCGGCATTCGTGCCCTCGGCCTCTGCGCCGGCGCCGTTCACGGAGAGAGGTACTCACGATAAGCTTCCACCGCGCGCCGACGCTCAGGGCTGCGGCTTGGACGGCAGGCGCTCCCAGAGGAAGAGATAGTGCTGGCGCGGCACATCGTCGTGGGGTCCCTGGAACTCGAAGAGTAGGCGCACCGAACGGTAGGTGCTGCGGAACTCGGGGATGGCGAAGAGCTCGAGGTCGCCCCGGGTGCTCGGCTTCGCATCCGAGATCGGATAACCAGGAAACATCACGTAGTCCGGCTGGCGTGACCATACGTAGGCGCCGTCGCCCTTCTCGTGCCCCGCGGCCCCCTTGCCCATGCTGTCCAGCTTCCGGCGCGCGATGGTCCTATCCGTGAGGCCCAGGGTGTCGATCCAGCGGAAGTTGGTGTAATAGGCCAGGAGCCCGGCGCCGCTGTGGGCGAAAAGCGTTTCGGCGGGCAACAGTGCCCGCAGGCGCTCTGCTGCCGCGCGGGACAGGGCGGTACGGTACTGGCGTACTGGCTGGTCCAGCACGCGGACACGCGGGCTCGCATGGAGGAAAGCAGCGTGGGCGCCCGTGAGCACCGCCACGACGAGCACGACCACCACACCTTGCAACGCCGCAGGGCGACCAGCGAGGAAGCTGCAGAGCCGGTTCGCCAGCAGCTGCAGGACCAGCACGAGCAAGGGCAATTCCACCACGAACATTCGGAGCGCCGGGAACTCCTCGCCGCCGACGGCGAGAACGTAGAGCGCGTGCAAGAGCACCGCCGCGACGAAGAGCCACGCTGGGTGAAGCGGCCGCCGGGCCCTGGCGAGGAGCAGCGCGAGAACAGCGACGGCCGCCGCCGCCACCGGCAACGCCTTCAGCGCCAACAGGAGGAAACGCAGGCCGCGGGCGAGGACGAAGCGCGTGAAGCCCACCTTGGCGTGAAAGGTGTTGGGCAACCAGTCGCCGTAGTAGACCCACCTCCAGAGCACCCAAGTGCCGACGAGAGCGAGGAAGAGGAGCAGCGGCGGCAGCAGAGCGCGACGCTCCTGGCGCCCGCCGCTCCGGAGCAGTGCGTCCACGGCGATCGGCATGGCGAAGAGCAGGTTGGAAGGATGATTGAGAACGGCGAGAGCGAGAGAGAGTGCGCAGAGGTGGAGTAGTGTGCCTCGTGGCCACGCCGCCGTCGGCGCCGGAGCGCTCGCCGAGGCATCGGAGCCTGTGGCGCTCATCGCGGCCTGCACGGTCTGCTCTTCCAGCACCCAGAGATAACTCAGGTATGCCGCCGTGACCAGGAAAGCGCTGAACACGTTCTCGAGGCCGCCCACCGCCCAGGCTGCCCAGGGTTCGGAGAGGCAGAGGAGAAGTGGCGCGAGCGCGGCGAGAAACCAGCGCGCCGAGACGGGAAGGCTGGCCGGTGCTTGCAAGACGCCGAGACGTGTCGTCCCCAGGAAGAGGAGTGCCGGAGTCGCGAGGGCGAAGGCGCGCCCCAACCAGCTCGCCACCCGGGGCAGGTCGGTGTCGAGGTGGCGGAGAGACGCCAGGAGCACGGTCCACAAGAAGTTCGTGTAGCCTTCGACACGCTCGCCGACGTTGTAGACGAGACCGTTCCCAGTGGCCAAGTTGCGCGCATAACGGAAGGAAATGAAGGCGTCGTCGTCGGTCCAGGCGGTGTACCCGTGCGCCCGTACCAGGAGCCAGACTCCGGCCCCGAGCAGGACGGCGACCGCCGGCACCCAGACCAGGGCGGAATCCTGGGCCTGATGCGACGCGTCCGCCGGCGGCGAGGCGACGGCTGACGGCGGCGTGGCGCCAGCTGCGGGGGTCACCTCATGGCGGCGTTTCTTCGAACCAGGGCGCGTCTCTGCCATGAGCCTCTCTCGTCATCGCTGCGTCCGGATGCGGGCAATGGGCGACGGGATTATACCCACGCCGGCGCGCGCGGAGCGACGGCACCGCGGTGCGCGCCCATCGACGACAACGCGGTGCCGCCCCTTCGACTGCGACGCGTACTCGCACACCATGCCGCTTGTGGGCCAGGGCGGGCGCCCGTATCCTAGGACGCTCGTCGTCGCTCGGCGCGGCGACCTTCACTCTGGACCAGGGATGCGCCCATGCAGCTCGGAGACTTCGGTCAGCCCCGCGCGCAGAAAATCCTCCAGGAAGTGTTCCTGAAGTACAAGCTCGCAGGGTCCTTCCTCTTCGACGGTCCAGCCGGCGTCGGCAAGGAGGCGCTGGCGGTCGAGATTGGCCGGCTGCTCAACTGCGAGCGCGAAGGTGCCTGCGCGCCGCGCGGCCTCTTCCACTCGCCTCCGGTCGAGGCAGACGGCGCGGCTTGCTCGTCCTGCCGGCGCTTCCGCAACCTGCAGCATCCCGATCTCCACCTCGTCTTCCCGGTGCCCACGGGCTTCTGGGAACTAACAGCGAAGCCCGGGTTCGAGCTGCCGCAGGACTGGCGTGGGGGGCACGAGTTCGGCGCCATCGTCGAGGTGCTTGCCGCCAAAGCGCGGGATCCGTACTTCAAGCCGGTGTTCGAGCGTCCGGTGGGGATTCAGGCGGAAGTGCTCCGCGATGTCGTGCTCCCTGCCGTGCAGCGCCGGCCGGTGGAGGCGCGCATGAAGGTGGTGATTCTCTCCGACGCCGAGCAGATGGCCTTCGGCATCGGCAACGTGCTGCTCAAGACGCTGGAGGAACCGCCCGCCGATTGTCTCTTGGTGCTGACGAGCAGCGTCCCCGAACGCTTGCTGCCCACCATCCGTTCACGTTGCCAGCGCCTTTCCTTCGCGCCTCTCTCGCCGGAGTGGATGGTGCCGCGTTTGCAGATCCTTCATGGCGTGGAAGCGATGGAGGCGCGCGCCGCAGCCTACTTATCGCAGGGAAGCATGCTCGTCGCCGAGCGCTCGCTCACCGGCGTGCTGCGCGAGGTGCGCGACCGTGCCCTCGCCATCCTGCAGGCGGCGGCACAGGGCGACGCCCTGGAGCTCCTGCAAGTCGCCCATGCCACGGCACGGGGCTACGCCGCCGGACATCGCCATCTGTTTCCGGTGTTGCTGCAGATCCTGGCTTCCCTGGCGCGGGATGCAATGCTCCTGGCCGAAGGCGCCGTCCAGGTGGAGCCCGCGCCGGCGGCGGCTCGGAGCGTGCGCGGCAACAGGGCGGCGGCGAACGCGGCGGCAACGCCGGCGGCAGCGGGCAAGGCGAAGAGCGCCGCGGCCGAAGCGCCTGCTGGGGCGGCATCCAGCGGCCGGCCGCGGCTCGTCCACGAGGACCGCCGCGCCGAGTTGCAGCAATTGGCGCAGAGCTTCGACGCCCTGGCGTTGCGGCGCATGGTGCAGCAAACGCAGCTCGCGGAGCGGCAGATCGCCGGCTACGCCCACGGCGAGCTCACCCTGAGCGCCCTCTTCCTCGGCCTGGCGCGGGAGAGCCGCGCCGCGCGCCAGCAGACGGCGCGAGCCTAGGGAAAGCCATGGCGAGTCCCAAGTTCTACCTCACCACCGCCATCGACTACGTCAACGCCAGCCCGCACATCGGCACGGCCTACGAGAAGATCGCCGCCGACTTCATCGCCCGCTCGCGCCGGATGCTCGGCTACGACACCCGTTTTCTCATGGGCAACGACGAGCACAGCGTCAACGTCGCCCGCGCGGCCGCCGCTGAAGGCTTGACGCCGCTGGCTTACTGCGAGCGCATGGAGACGCGCTTCCGCGAGGTCTGGACCCTGCTGGGCCTTTCCTTCGACGATTTCATCCGCACCACCGAGGAGCGCCATCACCAGGCGGTGCGGGCCCTTTTCGCCGCCATCCATGCCGCCGGCGACATCTACAAGGGCAAGTACGAGGGCTACTATTGCGACTCCTGCGAGAGCTTCAAGCAGGAGAAGGACCTGGTGGAGGGCCGGTGTCCGCTGCACAAGAGCATCCCGCGCTGGCTGGTGGAGGAGAACTACTTCTTCGCCCTCTCGCGCTTCGGTGACCGCTTGCGCCGCCACATCAGCGAGCATCCCGAGTTCGTGCTGCCCGAGATCCGGCGCAACGAGGTGCTCGCCGTCATCGACGGTGGGCTGGAAGACATCTCCGTCTCCCGCAGCGGCGTGGAGTGGGGGATCCCGCTTCCCATCGACCCGAGCCACGTGGTCTACGTCTGGTTCGACGCCCTGATCAACTACATCTCGGCCCTGGGCTTTCCCGACGACGCCCAGGGTCTGGTGCACCGTTACTGGCCCTGCGACCTGCATGTCATCGGCAAGGACATCACCCGCTTCCACTGCATCATCTGGCCGGCCATGCTCATGAGCGCCGGCGTCGCCTTGCCGCGCTCCGTCTGGGGTCACGGCTTCGTCTCGGTGGACGGCGAACGCATGTCCAAGACGCTCGGCAACGTCATCGCGCCGCAAGACGTGGTGCAGCGCTTCGGCGCCGACGGCTGCCGTTACCTCTTCCTCCGCGAGGTGCCGTTCGACCGCGACGGTGATTTCTCCTGGACCACCTACACCGAGCGTTACAACGCCGATCTCGCCAACGATCTGGGGAACCTCCTGGCGCGCACCCTCGCCATGGTGCAGCGCTACTGCGGCGGTGAGGTGCCGCCCTTCGAGGGGGCCGAGGCGGCGGAGCCGCGGGATGCCACGCTCCTCGGCGTCCTGGCGCGCGCCACGACGGAGTACCTGACGCACGTGGAGAGCTTCACCATCCACGCCGCCCTCGGCTCCGCCTGGAGCACCATCCAGTCCGCCAACCGTTACATCGAGGAAACCAAGCCCTGGGAGCTGGCGAAAAAACCCGAGGCGACGACACGCTTGGGAGCGGTGCTGCGCAACCTCCTGGAAGTGCTGCGCCATGTCAGCGTCATGATCGTCCCGGCGATGCCGACGAAGGCCGCGGAGATGCGGCGCCAGCTCGGTCTGCCGGACGATGTGGGGCGACTGCTCTATGCCGAGGAATTCCGGGGCCCGCCGCGCACCTGGCTGCGTGTGGCGCCAGGCTCCAGCCTTTTCCCCCGCCTCGAGAGCTGAGCCGCCCCCTCCCGTCCTATGTCAAATCGGCACCTCCGACTGTGTCGGCATAAGACGCTGGCACCGTGTCGGCTACCACCGGGTCGATGCAGGAACCCTGGCTAACCAGCGTGCATTGAAAGGATTGCAGGCGGCGGAACGGCAGCGGCCGCGCTGGTACGCCTTGTGCGATGGCAGGGTTGTGGGCCTCGACGGTCGAGGCGAGCAAGGAGGAGGTGATCGCGATGTTGGCCACCGAGTTGCTCAAGAAGATGCACGAGGCGAAAGCCGTAGAAGTGTATCTAGGTTACACGATCCAGGAGATCGCCGGTTGGTACCTCGCGGTGCCCCGGGGCTGGCGTGGAGATATCCTCGAAGCCGAAACCTTGCCCGTGATGCGAAGGAAGATCTGGCGCTGGTGGTACCAGATCACGACCTGAGAGGGTGCGCCCGCCCAAACGACGGGGTGCGCCCACCCACCGGCGGTCGAGACGAGGCGCGGACTGTCGGCGAAGCGCTGGCGACGGTGGCGAGGCCTTGGACGTGCCCACCTGTCGCGGTCATCCCCCGGGTGCGGGCCCATCTCGGACAAATCGTCAGCGACGCAGCCCTGCGCCGCTCCATCCTGTCAGCTCGAGTCCCAGCGCCCCCCGCGCCTGTTCCGCTGCACAAAAGCAACCCGTTGACCTGCAACGAAATCGGGCCCCGAGCCGAAATCTATCCGGCTTGGTACGAGGCCTGCCTTAGGGGAAACCGAGAGCGCGACACGGAAGTGCGGCGCGGACCTACCGACCCTTGGACGCAGCACGGCTCACAAGGCTGTGGCCGACGCCGAGCGATGCGAAAATGTGGCGTGGAATGAACCGGGTTATCAAGGCCTGACCCTGGGGGCGCAGTTCGGGCTCCGGTTCGCCACGCCACATCTTTTTTCTTTCTCCCCTCCCCAACATCCTCTCCATCACTCCGTCGAACCAAGGTCCGGATCGAGCCTCGGTCGAGCGTCAAGTTGTCTCGGTCTCGGCAGTGTCGAGTCCCACTCTGACACTCGTAGGCTGCCCACCAGCGAAGACGGCCGCGACGCACTCTCGCCGACCACGCCAACCTTCGACCCGATACGGCATTACAACAAGGGCACGAAAGAACCGGGACTGGTACGAGCCGTGCTTTGCGGGACGATGTTGCCCACGCCTCCGGGCTCCAAGCATCCCCGCCCCGGGGATCAGAGCGTGACGCTTTCCGAAAGAGAGAGACGGTTCGAGGAGATCTATCTCGGTTATCACATCCGTGAACGCGACGGGATCTACATCGCCGTGCCGCTCGACTGGGCGCATGGTCGAGGCGAGACCATCGTTTCCACGGATCTCACCACGCTGCGCGACGAGATCCGGCGCTGGTGGTACCAGGTGGGTTCCTCGTAAAGGAGCGCTCAGCGGGCGCGCCGTGCCGTCGACCAGCCCGGTAGACGGGTACCGCTGCTTTCCTTCTCATCGGAACAGGCTCTTGACCGCCCCGAAGCTGTGGGACTGCACCGGCACCGCCAGCTGGTAGACGTAGATCACCGCATCCTGACCGCTGCTCACGAACAAGCGCCGGCGCGGGCCGATCGCCATGAGGCCGGGTCCGGGCAAGCCCTCGGGAGGCCAGCCGTACAGGCGCGTCCCGGAGCGGTCGAAGGCTTCGACGATGCCGTTGAGAACGTCGGTCACCTGCAGCACTTCGCCATCCACAATGACGCCGAGCGGCGTCGGCAGCTCCGGGAAAGAACCCTCGCCGTGGAACCGGCGCACTTCCTGACCGGCAGGATCGAACTGCACGATTTCGCGGCCATCCAGGTCCGCGACGTACAAGAATCCCAGGGAGTCCACCGCCACGCTGGTGGGAGAGACGAAAAACGCAGTCCCGCCGCCGATCACGCCCACGAATCGCGGCGGCGACTCGCTCCAGTCGAAGTGCTGCACCCGGGCATTGCCTTGATCGGCGACGTAGAGCTGGCGGTCCCGCGTCAGGGTCAGACCGTAGGGCCCCCGGAACCGTCCCGGTGCGGAACCGCTGTCGCCGAACACCTCGATGAAGGTGCCGTCGCGACGAAAACGCTGGATGCGTTGGTTGCCGCTGTCGGCGACGTACACGTCGCCGCCGGCGTCCACGGCCAGACCCCTGGGTCCGCGCAGCTGGCCGGGGGCGCTGCCTCTCAGGTTCCAGGCCACGAGCGCCGTGCCGTCGCCGTCGAAGAGGGTGATGCGGTCGAGGAAGGCGTCGGCGACATAGAGTGTGTCGCCGGCATTGACGGCCACACCCGTGGGAGCGACGAACTGCCCGAGACCGGTGCCGCGTGCGCCCCAGATGGCGACGAAGTGGGGTTGCGCCGCGAGGGGAGCGACGAGCCACAAGGTGAGCACGGTGGCGAGAGCGACGGGCGCGGTGGTGGCGCCGCCGTGACGGAGACGTCGCTGCCGCCGGCCGCGCGCCAGCACGGTGTGGCAGCGGCTGCAGGCATGGACGGCGGGAGAAAGGAGCGGCGCTTCGCTACTCGCCCGTGTGCTGGTTGATGAAGACGTAATACGACGTGAGCGAGCGCGGCGCGAACTTCTTGTCCAGGTTGAAACAGATGTGACCCGGTTTCTCATCGTAGTAGACCGGTCCCCCTGGCGCTGCCATTTTCACCACATACTCCGCGATGAGCTTGTTGCGCGTGTAGTCGTAGAGGCGCACGTCGTCCGGGGTGATGAAGAGGCCGAAGAGATCGTTCTTGTAGTCCCGGTTCAGGAAATGCTTCGTGAACAGCGTGCTCTCGTACGGCTCCAGGTCCTCCTCCAGCTTGGCCCGCACGAGCATGGCGATGGGTACCGGGTCGCCACTGGGGCGCTTCACCTCGGCGACCTCCACCGTGGCCTTCTCGCCGGCGTAGGCCGTAGAGAGGGAATCCACCATGTGGCGCATCCACTTCGGCAGCGCCGCATCGTAGGGCGCCATGGTGAAGATGTAATCGGCGCCGACCTCGTAGGCCAGGAGCCCCCAGTCTTCGCCGCTGCCACGCCAGCGCAGGATCGGTTGCAGGCCGGGGATCTCGGTCGGCCACTTTTCGCACCCCGGCCGGATGGTGGGCGGATACGTCGCCAGACGCTGCTGCAGGCGCTGCAACAGGGCTGGGCCACTCTGTCCCAAGGCTTTCTCGATGGCGCGGCGCGCTGCGGCGTTGCGCGGCCCCGCCTCGGGGGCCTTCCCCGCGGTGGCGCGCAGGAGCTCCTGGAACTTGGCCCCACCGAGCTCGTCGAGCAAGACGCGATCCCACACGGCTTCGGTGGGCAGCGCCTCGGCCGGCGTGACCGCGGCGCCGAAAGGCGTCTCGAGCCGCGCCGGCTCGCGGCGGCACAGGTCGCGGGCGCGCTGCAGGTACACGGCGGCGTTCAGCTCCGAGTTGCCCCCGAGCGCCGCCGCCAGGCCGTCGACGAACATCGGCTCGTTCTGCAGCGGCGCGTTGCGCAGGGTCAGGTGCACGACCAGGCGCGCGATCGCCGCCATGTCCGGCATCTCTCGCGCCACCACGCGGCCGCCCGAAGGCCGATAACCGGCGTGACCCACGGCGCCCACCAGAGCGCGCAGGTCGTCATCGTTCTCCCCCAGGTAGTACTCGAGCTTGATGCGCTCCAGGCGCAGCACTGCAGCTGGCGGCGCCCCCAGCTGCGCCAAGAGCCCGGCGATGTCGTCGTCCACCGCGGTCAGGGCATGCTGGCTCACCTGCACCAGTTTCTTGGCGCGCAAGCGCAGGAAGCGGCTCTCCCGGCGCGTCCACTCGCGGCTCGCTTCCAGATAGGGAGGCGTCACCCGCCACTCCCCATCCACTTGCTGCACCAGATAGCTCAAGGTGTCCCGGGCGCCGCTGCCGCGCGGTTCCAGGACCACGCTGAAACGCGTCCCGACCGCACTGACGACGCTGTCGCGCAGCACCGGCTTCACGCGCTCCGCCAGACTCTTGCGTGCCGCGGCGCTCAGCATCCAGGAGTCGTCGTAGCTGGCTTCCACATCCGGGAAGGTGATGCCGAGGGCGCCGGTGCGGCGCAAGTCACGGGGGTCCCAGAGCTTCTCCGCGGCGGCGAGATCCCCCTGCAAGCGGGCGCGCAGGTAATCGCGCAGCACCTGGCCGGGTCCGTTGGCGGCGTGTCCCGCCCCGGCCGCGAAGAGAAGAAGGAAGAGAAGAAGGCCCGCAGGGAGCGCCCGGGGGCGGAGAGGGGCGGGAAGAGAACGCCTCCGGGCCGCAGCGCGCCCCCGTGGGCTATACTGCGGCTCCAGCGAGGGAAGCGCGTGTCCTCCGCGCCAGCGTGCGGCTCCGTGCTGCATCGCTCAAAGCGTGACAGAAAGCCACGCTGGCACGCAAGCCCCGCTCCCAAGATGCTCGTCGACAGCCACGTCCATCTGAACAGCAGCGAGTTCACCGCCGACGTGCAGCAGGTCCTCATGCGCGCACGGGCCGTCGGCGTAGGCCGCTTCCTTTGCCCCGGCTACGATCTCGCCTCGAGCCGCGCCGCCGTCGCCCTGGCGCTGAGGGAGCCCGACGTCGTCGCCGCGGTGGGTGTACATCCGCACGACGCCAGCACCTACGAGCCCAGCGTCGAAACCGAGCTGGAGACATTCCTCGCCAGCAAGGCGGCAGGTGCGGTGGGCGAAACCGGCTTGGACTATCACTACGACCACTCGCCGCGGGATACGCAACGTCAGGCCTTGAGCCGGCACTTGCAGCTGGCGCGGCGTCACGGCCTGCCGGTGGTGGTGCACAACCGCGAATCCGACGCCGACATGGCTCGCCTCCTCGCCGCCGAGGCCGGGGGGTTGCGCCTGGTGCTGCACGCCTTCGGCGGCTCCGCCGAGCTGCTGGCGTTGGGGAAGCAACAGGGATTCTTCTTCGGCATCGGCGGTTTCCTCACCTTCAAGAATCATCCGCTGGCAGCTCGCATCCTCGAGCTGCCGCGGCAGTCGCTCCTGCTCGAAACCGACTCCCCCTATCTGAGCCCGCACCCGCGCCGCGGCCAGCGCAACGAGCCGGCGCACCTCGAGATCATCGCCCGCCGCTTGGGAGAACTGCTCGGGCTCGGCCTGGACGAAGTGGCGGCGCTCACCAGCGGCAACTTCGCCCGCTTCCTCGACGGGCCCGCCGCCGGGCCGTCGTCTTGACCCGCTGAGGAACCGGTGCTAGCCTCGATTGCCCGCCTTGCGGAGGTTTCCCTCGCCCCGACCAGCTCCGTTGCAGTGGCCGGCCGGTGCGCCTGCCTCCCTGCCATCACGGCTCTCGCGCCTGACGGAGGTCGCATGACCCATCCGGTCGTGGAGCGTTTGCAGCGCCATGGCTTGCGCCCCCGCAAGGAGCTGGGGCAGCACTTCCTGGTCGATCGGCGCGTCCTGCAGCGGCTGGTGCAGACCATCGCTCCGGCGCCGGGGACTGCGATCGTCGATCTGGGCGCCGGCCCGGGAGTGCTCACCGAGCAGCTTCTCGAAGGCGGCGCGCAGGTGGTGGCGGTGGAGCTGGACGACGGCCTGGCGGCACTGCTCCGCGCCGAGCTGGGCGGGCGGCCGCGCTTCGAGCTCCTGCACATGGATCTCGCCGCTCTCGATCTGGAGTTGCTGCGTCGGCGTCTCGGCGCGCCACGCCTCGCGGTCGCCGGGAACCTGCCCTATCAGCTGACCAGCACGGTGCTGTTCGGCCTCCTCGAGTTGGAAGACCGCTTGCAGCAAGCCGTCCTCATGGTGCAGCGCGAGGTGGCGGAGCGGATTCGCAGCGCGCCAGGAACGAAGGACTACGGGGTCACGAGCGCGATCCTGCAGGCGTACTACGATGTTCGCCTGGCGGCGCGGGTGAAGCCGGGCGCCTTCTTGCCGCCGCCGCGCGTGGATTCCGCCATTCTTCGCCTCACGCCCCGCGCTGCCGGCCCCGCCTTGCCGTGGGGCGAGCGCGCCGCCTACGTCCGTCTCGTGCGCCACGTCTTCAACGAACGCCGCAAGGTGCTGCGCAACACGCTGAAAAAGTTCTACGGCCTCGATGCTGCCGCGCTGGCCGCCTGCGGCAACGCCGCCGCTCTCGACCTCGGGCGGCGTCCGGAATCGCTGCAGGTGGGCGAGTTCGTCCGTCTCTTGCATGCGTTGCCCGCGAGCGCGGCTTCTGGAGCGGAGGTCTGACGTGTCTGCTGCCTTCCGCACAGCAGGAATCCTCCTGGTGCTGGCCCTCTGCAGCGTTCCGCGACACGCCGTCGCCATGTGGCCCCTCGATCGCTATGCCCGCACCCGTGGCGACAGCTTGAGCGGCGAGCGCTGGGAGCAGCGCTTCAGCACCTGGAAGACGCGCCCCGCCAGCGGCGACAGCCTTCAGGCCGCGTCCGACATGGAAGCGCTGAAAAAAGCCACGGAGTCCGGAGTCTTCGACCCGTCGCTGCTGGCGCGCCTCGCCAAGCAGGCACGCTCGGGAAGCTTGCCCGGGTCTCCTCCCGGGACGGCGGCGCCTGGAGCTCCGGGTACCGCTCCCGCTTCCCCGTCGGCTCCGGCGCCCGCCCAGGCCGCGACCGACTCGGCTGCCGCCGATTCCCTCGGCGCTGGTGCAGGCCTGGGGGGCTTCGGTTCCGGGAGTCAAGACAGCCTGGCCGCCGGCACTTCCCAGGACTCCACCACCGCCACCGCCACTCCGTCGCCGTTCGGCAATCTGGGAGCACCGGGGAGCACGCCCGTCGTCGCCGTGGACCGTGGCTTCTCGCCGACGCTGCAATCGAGCCTGAACAGCACCAACGACCGCATGCGTCTCACCACCTCCCTCGGGGCCGGGCTCGCCGATCGCTCCGGGATCAGCATGTCGGCGAGCCTGGGGCGCGACCAGGAGCTCCGTCTCTCGCAGGACTCGGAAAACGAAACGAACAGCATCGGCACCTCGCTCACCGTGCCGCTGCCGCGGCAGGGGCTCCAATTCGGCCTCTCCGCCGGCAGCACGGTCCGTTCCTCCCTCGGGACCCGCACCACCACGGGACGCGCCACCGACTTGACCGAGAACCGCACCGCCGCGCTTTCCGCCGGCCTGTCGCGCTCGCTCCTCCGCGGCCTCAGCGTCAACGCCTCCTACGGCCGCAGCCACAGCGGCGACGAGCAGACCATCCAGAACACCCAGAGCACCGGTCAGGGCGCCCGCTCCACCCAGACGACGGGCAACACCTGGGGCGCCGGCATGGGCTTCGACCGCCTACCGTGGCTCAAGCTGCGCGGCCGTTACGGGCGGGCGGTGAACGACCAGGTGTTCAGCGTGGCGCAGGGCTCGAGCGGGGAGTCGTCGCAGCCCAGCTCCGGCGACACTCTCGCCATCCGCGTCGACATGCCCCTCGGCAAGCGCTTCCCGCAGCTCAACGTGGAGTTCCAGGTGCGCCGCACCGAGTTCTCCTACACCGACGTGTCGCGGAACTCTGGGGGCAGCATCCAGGACCCCACCAAGTTCGCCGTCGAAACGGAAACGCGCTTTTCCCGCGCCCTCCGCCTGAATGGTAGCGCCGAGCCCTGGCGCTTCCTGTCGGCGACCTATGGTATCGAGCTCTCCCGCGATTCCGTGAGTGCCTTGTTACGCACCACCGTGTTCGAGGACGCCCAGCGCCTGCGCTGGAACCTGGGGACGACCTTGCGCTACCGGAAGAACGGCCAGCTGCGTCTGACCTTGGAGGGAACGCGCGCCGATGTCGACAAGGACGATCCCAAGAACACGACGCAGCCCCTCAACCCGCAGACGCGGGAGGACGAGGGGCGCACGCTCACCGCCGAGATCCTGCAGAGCCTCACCGGCACGATGAAAGTGCGGCTCTACGGCAACATCGAGCTGCAACAGGGCTTCTACTCCCACCCGGGCCCGGCGGGGCTCGGCGATCGCGACGACTTCCGCTCCCAGCTGGGGGCACGACTGGACGGACAGATCAGCAGCAAGGCCAAGGCGTGGGTGGAGGCCTATGTGCGCACCTTCGACCAAGCCTTCATCGACCCCCGGCGCTCACGGGACAGCCGGGACGAGACCGAGTACATCGTCCGCCAGACCTTCGACTACCAGATCACGCCGCGCGTCGCGGTGCGGCAGTTCTACGGCCTCGCCTCCAAGGTGGTGGACCAAGTCTTCGACGAAATCACGCGGGTTGGCGACACCTTGAACCGCAACCACTTCCTGCAGACGTCGCTCCGGTACGAGATGACCTCTCGTCTCACCCTCGACGGCCGCTTCGACTACCGGCTGCAGGACAACGGCAACTACCTGCTCAAGCAGCCGCGTTCGCCGGAGCGCTTCTTCGCCCCCTCGGCGCGTACCAAGACGGATGAAATCGAGCTGGGCATGCACTACGATCTCATCCTGGGAGGCAAGCTCGCTTTCGTTTCCAGGCAGGTCTCCACGCGGGAACACCGCACCAACTTCTTCGCCGGGCGGCCCATCGGCGCCTCGGTCACCGACCGGGGCAACCTGGCGCTGGGTCTCAACTCCAACATCCAGCTGGGGGATCTCAAGCTCGATGCCGAGCTGACGCGGAACCAGAGCTTCAACGTCAGCCTGAACCGAGCCGTGTATTACAATGTTAACTCCACCCTCTCCTACACCTTCTGAGACGCTTCGAAAGGAGCTTCTCCGGTTGCCAGACGTGGCGCAGCGCGGCGGATCGCTCCTGCTCTTGGTCCTTGCTGCCGTGGTGTTGCTTTGCCTCGGCGCCTGCGACAGCTTCTCGCCGCGGACGGCGCCGCCACCCTGCAATCCGAACACCGATCCGAACTGCAAGCCGCCGCCGGAGTTCCTCGAGCCCCTGACGCCGGAGGTCGTGCGGATCAACATCGAGGCCGCCGTGGAAGGGCGGACGGTGCAGCCGAACTACGAGAGGAGCCTGACGCCGGAGCCCGCCGACCAACCGGGCCTCTTTACCTATATTCCCGATCCAGGCGCGGAAGCCCAGGCGCCTCCTGGTTTCTTCGTGGGCTGGAACAAAGGCCGGGAGGTCCAGTTTATGCTCACCCTTCTGGAAGCGTCGGGGGACAGCCTCCAAAAGGTGGAGCTGGACTTCCCGCGCTTCACGGTGGACCCCAGCTTTCCGTCCACGCCCGACCTGACGAGGTACGACGTGAACTACCAGCTCGCGCTCACGTACGAGCGGGGAGATCCACCGGTGCAGCGGATCGACCACTACGCCGGGACGGCCAAATGGGACCTCACCGGCGGTGCCAGGAACTTTTGGACACTCTTGAGGTGGGAAGACCGAAGCCCCCTCGCGGTGCCGGGAGTCACCATCATCGGCACGATGGGAACTCTCCGGGCATTCGTGGGGCCCTGAAGCGAACAGCTACAGCCCTGGGGAGCG
>DASRJW010000035.1 GCA_035649275.1 Candidatus Krumholzibacteriia bacterium | reverse complement strand
GAGCTCGTGGCGCCGGCCGAGGGGCCAGCCGGCCTCGTACAAGCCGCTCCACACCGTTTGCCGGTACGAGGTGTTGTCCGGCACCGAAGCCAGAACGAAGGAGTTGGATTTGTGCGCGTACTCGGCGCGCACCTCGAGCTTGCCGTAGGGCCTGCCGTCGCCGGGGCTCGAGAGGCTCTGGAAGAGTAGGCCCAAGCGCCCGCGCCAGCGATGCGCGTCGCCCTCGGGCTGCACGTGGAACACCGAACGGTCGAAGGCGCCGCCGAGCTCGAGACCGAGGTTGCTGCGGAGCGGCAATACCACCGCGGCGCCGGCGGTTTGATAGGTGTAGGTGGAATCGCGCACGGTTTGAGACAAATCCAGGCTCAAGTCGAGCCGCCAGCCGGCGAGGAAGCGCTCCCGATAGCCCACGCCGAGGTTGCTGCCGGCGATGGCGTCGCGCTTCCACGCCAGCGCCAGGTCGCGCCCCGTGCCCCAGATGTTGCGCAGTTGCAAGTCCACGGCACCGTGGAGATAGGCGCCCCGGTCGCGCGGATCCTGGGCCACGCCGACGCTGCCGAAAAAAGCGTTGCGTTGCGGTGCTTCGACGACCCGGAGCATGACGCCGAGATCGCCCTCGCCGCTGCCGGCGCGATAGACGAGAGGCTCCTCCACGGCGGCGAAGAGACCGCTCCGCTTCAAGAGCAAGGTGGACTCGCGCAAGCGGCGGAGATCGACACCATGCGTCGGGCCGAGGCCGGAGAGGCGTTGCACCAGACTGCTCCTGCTGTGGCTATTCCCGTGCACCTGCACTTCGGTCAACCGTGCCACCGGTCCCTCGGAAACCGCGATGCCGAGGACGACCCCCTCGGGAAGGATCTCCAGCCGCTCCACCACCGCCTCGGCATGCAGGTGACCGCGGCGGGCGTAGACATCGACGAGTGCCTGCAGGCCTTCTTCCACCGCCACCGGTGCGTAGACACCGCCTTCGCTGAGACCGGTGATCTGCCGCGCCTCGTCGGCCTCGATGGCTTGGGTGCCACGGAGGAAGACGTGGGCGAGCCGTGCCGGTTCGCCGGCGTGGATGCGGAGTCGGAGCAGTCCCTCCGCCGCCGAATCCGCCTGGACCGTCGCCTCGAGCCAGCCACGCTCGAAGAGCACGCCGCCCAGGCGGCGAAGAGCCGGTTGCAGACTGTCCGCCACGAACGGCAGGCGAAGCGCCCGCAACAGCTCCGCATCGTCCACCGGGTGATCGCCCACGAGCTCTGCCGTGCGGTACGTGATCGCACCCACCGCCGGAGAAGTGGACTGCGCCATGGAGGGCGCCGCGCCGCCGAGGAGCACGAGGCCGAGGAGCGAGCTCCGCATGACTTCAGAAAATCGCACGGGTCTCCATCTTCACGTCGTAGGTCGAGCGGCCATCGGTGTTGCGCACCGCGGTTCCGGTCAGGTTCAGGTTGAGGATGCGGGCCAGGCGATAGCTGCCGGTGAGCGTCGCCGAGGTCTTGGTCCCCGGCGCATCGAAGAGGAAAGGCGGCAGCGCCCCGGGCGGTTTGTCCTCCAGGACGCGCGTCGCGGTGACGCTGCCTAGCAGGCGCAGATTGCGCAGCGGCGCCAGCACCACCGCCGGGGTGAGCGCCAGCAGCTGCTGCCGCACCAGGGAGAGCCGATCCTCCTGCCGCGTGGCACCGCCCTCCAGCGCCAGCCGCTCGCTCGGCGTCGGCCGGAAGGCGAGCGCCCCTTGCAAGCGCTGCGAGCGGATGTCGAAGTCGCTGGCCGACGGGCGGCCGGGCACCACGGCATCGAGCTCGCCGCTGCGTTCGCGGCGACCCACGTCGGCCTCGGCGCTCCAACTCCAGCGCCGCGTCGCACTCTTCTCGAAGCGGAGCGTGGCGCGGCTGCGATGCGAATCGAGGCGCTGGTCGGCGAAGCGGCCGTCCAGGTCGTCCTCCCAGTCGAGGAACAAGCGCAGCGAGTTTTCCGGTGAGTTCTCCAGGAACGACCACTCCTGCCGGGCACGGAAGCTGCCGAACAGGGTGGCAGCGTTCTGGAAGGCGCTCGGCTGCAACCAGTAGAGGCCGCTCTGGGCATCCCGCGTCTGCTCCTGCACCGAGAGCACCTGCACGAAGGCCAGGCGCCGTCGCCACCAGCTGGCGCTGGAATCGACCGCACTGCCCCCGCGGCCGACTTCGAAGCGCAGCGAGGTCGCGAGCTGCGTCGTGCTCTCCGTTTCCCCGAGAGTGCGATAGACCTTGTCGTACTCCCCCTGGTCCTTGCCGACGGCGCGGCCTTCGGCGTCGTAGTCGCCCTTGCCATCCGGCGACAGCACCAGCACCTGCTCGAGCTTGCGGGTTTCGTCGTCGGTGACCTCGTAGCGCAGCTCGCCGCGCAGCCCTCGGCCGGGCGGATCGAAGCGCAGCTGCAGGCGAGCCAGATCGGTCTCGCTGCCGCTCGACGTGCTCGCTCCGGCCGGCTCGAAGGTGCGCCGCGACCAGGCGATCTCGGTGTTCCATGCCTTGCCGGGGCGGCCAAGGAGGCTGGCACCATAGGTATCGTTGCGCCGGTCCGCCTGCCAGGGATCGCTCCCATCCTCCGGATGGTGCGACTCCGTGTCGCGCCGGCCGAACTCGATCCCGGCATGCAGACGCTCGCCGCCCACGCCGAGAGCGGCATGGCTGTCCAAGTAGCGGTAGCTCGGTCGCAGCTGTGAATCCGCCAGGGCGCGGATGAACTCGTCGGCCTCGACCCGCACCTCCGGAAGGAACGGCCCCAAGCGGTAGCGCGCCACGCCGCTGGCGAAGTGGCGATTGCGCCCGGCATCCGGGCCGAGCGCCGGTTGCTCGCTGTCGAGCCTCTGCCAGCGCAGCGCGACCTGGCGCTGCTCGCGACCGAGCGCGAAGTCCACCTGTCCCCGCCGCGTCTCCAGATCCTCGCCGCGGTCGAGCCTGCCGGCGTTGAGGGCGAGCCGCAGCCATGGGGCTTGCCCGCCCTGCTCGTAACGCAGCGTGGTCTCGCCCAGGCGCTCGGTGCTCCGCAGGCTGTCCTGCTCGGCGTTCCAATCCTTGTAGTAGAAGCCCGGTCGCGCCCGACCGAGGGAGGTGAAGCGCGGCGACAGTTGCGAGTAGTGCATGTCCCAGGCGACGCGCCCGCGCCCCGATTGAATGTCGACGGGAGCGAACTGCAGGTCCAGCGCCTCGGCGAGGTTGTCCCCGTCCCCGGCGCTGGCGAAGAGATTGCCGTCGAAGTCGGAGAAGGAGGCCTCGCCGGCGAAGCGTCCGTTCTTCCACGGCTTGCCTTCCAGCATCGCGCTGGCGAGGCGGGTGCGATTCGGGGGCTGTAACAAGCGGCCGATCTCGAAATCACCCAGGCCGGCACCCACGTGCTCGAAGTAGCGCAAGCCGGTGCGCCCATCGAGGCGGTCGTCGTAGCTCCCCTTGCCGGTGCCGATCTCGTAGAAATCCACCACGAGATTCCCCTGCTCCGGATCGTAGACGACGAGAGTCGAATCGAGGCTGTCGTAACGGTAGAGGCCGGTGCCGGGAGTCACCACCTTGATCCCGGGCGCCACCGCGGGTTGATCGCCGGCAGTGCGCAGGATCTCGACCTCCTCCGGCGTCAGCGGCTCGCCTACCGGCTCGCTCTCGTCGTCCGCTTCCTGCACGAACATTCCCTGCAGCTTCCACCTCTCTCGTTGCAGGGCGAGGCGGGAGGTGCGCGTCTGGCGCTGGAAACGCTCCGTGCTCACCTGGTAGTCGACGGCGATTTCCGAATCGGCGGTGATGCGCCGGCGACTGGTGAAGCGCAGCTCGCCGCGCACGTAGTCCACGACGTAGTCCTGGTTCTCGCCCCGGCGAAGCAGCTGGCCGTCCAGGTAGATGCGCTCGCTCCCTGGCAGGATCGTCGAGCCCGATAACCGCCGCGCCGAGAGCAGCTCGTACGGCCCCTGCTTGCCCTCGGTGCCGCGGAAAGTGGCGGTTTGCAATTCGCCGCGGGTGAGGCCCCCACCCAGGCTCGCCTCCTGCCCGTGCCAGTGCGCCCGCACCTCGGCGCCGCGCAGCTGGCGCTCGAAGCTGGAGAAGAGGGACGTCGTCCGCCGCAGGTCGAAGTCGCCGACGACGCCGCCGATCACCGGGCCCTGCATCTCGATGAAGACGCGATCGAGATCGCCCAGCTCTTCGGTGTTGCCCTCGGGAACCACGGGAAGGTTGTCGTCGGCGAGCACGGCGTCGATGCGGAGGTCGTCCCCCAGACTGCCCGACACCTGCACCCGCAGCGACTGCTCGAGGGAGGCCTCGCGGTTGCGCCCGAAGGAGACGCCGATGGTCTTCGAGCCCGAGAGCTGCAGGCCCGGGGGCAGGCCGACCTGGCGCGGCACCGTGGTGGGCGGCGGCGGTGCTGCGGCGCCGGCTGGATCGACGCCGCCAAGGGCTTCCTCGCGGCTCACGATCTCCACCGCTTGGAATTGACGCGTGCGCGGCCCGGGCAGGTGCAGGTAGGTGATGCCGACGCGCAGGGACTCGGAAGGAGCGGCGAGGAGGTAGACGACGCCGCGGGCGTAGTCGATGCCGTAATCGCGGTTGCGCACCAGGACGCTGTCGCCAGCTTGCACCACCTCGCTGCCGAACTGCAGGAAGGAGTGCGAGAGCAAGGCGCGGGCTTTCTGCGGCGGGAAGAGGAGCGCCTCCTCTTCCCGCAGCAATTCCGTCCAGCCCAGGGGTTCGCGGCTTCCGGTGCCAGCGCCGCCTTTCGTGTCGGTCGCAGCTGCCCCACTCGAGTCGGCCACAGTGGTTGCGCTCGTGTCGGTCGCAGCCACCGCGCTCGTGTCGGCCGCGGCTCCCCCGCCGGCGAGCGTTCCCGCGAGGAGCACCGCCGCCACCCGGGCCCGCCACATCTCACTGCCCCCGCACGATGTCCACCCGCAGCAAGAGCCGCGGCTGGCGCGACAGCACCCACAGGGTCTCGCCCTGCACGCTCACGTCCACGGGCTGCAGGCCCGGGAGCTCGAGCACGGCGTGCTGCCGCAGGTCCTCCGGGCGCGTCGTGAGCGCGTGCACCGATCCACCCGCGTCGGCGACGAAGACGACGCCGTCGCTGCTCGTGGCCAGACCGCGCGGCTCGACGAGGGAGGTCACCAGGGTGCCGGCATAGTTCCCCACCTCGTCGTAGCGCTGGACGCGCCGGTTGCCGGTGTCAGCCACGTAGAAGGCCCCGTGCGCCGCGAAGGCCACGCCGGTGGGGCGGGACAGCTCTCCCGGCCGCGCTCCGAAGCCACCGATCACGCTCTCGATCTGCTGCTCCTCGTCCACCAGCAAGACGGCGTGGCGGCTCGGATCCACCACGAGCACGCGACCGGTCCCGTCGACGGACAAAGCGGTCGGCATGCCCGAGGTGCGGCCGGTAAAGTTCTGCAGCAGGTCGAGGTAGCCGCCCTCCTGGGTGAAGCGGAGCAACGACTTCGACAGCGCGTCGAGGACATACACCTGGAAGCCAGTGACCTCGAGATCCAGCGGCTGCAGCCCGGGCTGTGCGGAGGGCGACTCGAACTCGTATTCCACCCGGCCGCCGGCACCGACCCGGAGCACCGTGCCCCGGCCGCGGTCGGCGATGAAGAGCTGGCCCAGGGGACCCGCGGCCACGGCGACCGGTTCGACGTAGTCGGGATAGGGGAGCTCGAAGCGCTCCGCCTCCACCAAGCGCAGCTCCGCCGCGCCGCCCCCCGCCGCTGTCAGGGCGAGGAGGACCACCAAGGGGCCGGCAAGACGGAACCGGCGCGGCACCGCGGGCGCGGTGGCGGATTCCACGGTTCTCCCTCCTCGCGGGGTCAGAACCGCCGTTGCAGCAGCAGGCAGGCCAGGGGTTCCCGCGGCGTTCGACCGAGGCGCAGGTGCAAGCCGAAGCCCTCCGCCTCCCGCTGCTTGGCGTCGTGACGCATCGCCTGGAACACGTCCGCCATGCTGGCGATGCGGTTGACGATGGCGACGGCGAGCATGTTCGTCGCGTGGTCTTCGGCTTCGAGCGAACCCTTGCGCAGGTCCCGGTAGCGGACGAACTGGTCTTCGCTCGGCCAGGCCCAGCCGGCGTCGCCGGTGTACTCCACCCCCACGACCTCGCCACTATCCCGCTGCTGCCGGCGCACGAACTCGTTCCATTGTCCCGGACCGTCGCTGCGCAGGAACTGACCGATCGCGGTGTAGTAGGCGTCGTCGCCTTCAGGCACGGCGCCCGCCACCGCCACGGCGTAGTCGATGGCGCTCTCCTGCCGCCCGTTCTCTTGCACCTTGAAGGTGGCATACGAGATCCAGATGCCGGCTTCGACGGTGCCGAAGATGAGAGCGCGATTCTTGTGGCCGGCGTAGTACTCGCCGGCGCCGGGAACGGCGGCGGAAAGGAGCAAAGCCCACTTGAGCGAGGGCACCGAGGTCGTCGGCTCCGGGAGCGGCACGGGGGACGCCTGCATGGCGGCCAGCACCTCGAGGCTCGGACGCGGCAGGAGCGGCGTCGTCGACGGCGCCGCGGCCCACGTCGCCGCCGTCCCGACCGCAGCAGCGGGCGCCGCCATAGCCGGCCCCGAAACGGCACAGAGGAATCCGGCGCCCGCCACCAGCCGCATCACCCACGGCGCCTTCCGGCCGGTGTGCTCGCGACCTCGCATCAAAAACTCCACTTCAGGCGCAGGCCAGAGCCCGCGCCCCTGAAGGTCATGGGCTCGATGGACAGGCTCTCTCGGTGGCTGTCGCGGCGCACCAGCCAGAAGCTCTGGATCACGCTCAGGATGCGTGTCGCCGCGGCGACGCCGAGAAGCGCGTCGGCGTTGTCGTAGTTGTCGTTGCTCGCGATGCGCATGTCCACGTACTGCCGGCGGTGGTTCGCCGGGTTCTCCGGATCGTAGCTCGGCGATTGCCAATCGTCCCAGCCCGGGAAGAAGTGCTCGTACTTGCCCAGGTTCTCGTAGTACTCGCGAGTGTCCTCTTCACGGGGAATGTAGGGCGGGCTGCAGTTGCAATGGTAGGGCGATAGCGTGTCGTAGTACGTCGTCTGCCGCAGGTCGTCCTGCCATTTCGCCTCGGTCCAGTGCTGGTCGGCGAACTGTTCGTAGGTTTCCTTCCACTGGTCGCCCTCGTCCTCGTAATGGAAGTAGCCGATCCAAGTGGCCACGTCGGCGGCAAGCAGCGGGATGCCGTTCCAGAAATGCCCGCTCACGATCTCCCCTGTTCCTGGGACGAGGGCCGAGAGCCCCATGGAGAGAGCATAGCGTCCCCGCCCGCTGGGCGCCGTCGCCGGGGCCGCCGGGCTTTCCTGCAGCTGGAGCCTGCCGCCGGGGAAAAGCGACACCGGCGCTGCGGCCCCGCTGAACGCCGCCTGGATCGAGAAGCCGCCCGCACCTGCCCGGGAGGTCAGCACCGCGACCGAGACCAGGCTCGCTCCGAAAAGGAACGCCGCGCGGCAGCGCCTGGGTGTCGGGCCTGCGCTCATCGGCTTCCTCAACGCAACACGCTGATGCGTTCGACGAGCGGCGAGGGGACTCCCGCGGCAACGCTCACGAAACGACATAGATA
>DASRJW010000034.1 GCA_035649275.1 Candidatus Krumholzibacteriia bacterium | reverse complement strand
CGGCCCGAACGGGGCGGGCAAGACCACCACGATCGAGATCCTGGAGGGCCTCCTCGCCCCGACCCGCGGCGAGGTGGTCGTGCTCGGCCGCCGCTGGGGGCAGGACGACCAGGCCATCCGCGAGCGGATGGGCGTCTGCCTGCAGCAGACCGTCCTGTCGGAGAAGCTGCAGGTGGACGAGACGGTGGAGCTGTTCCGCCGGTTCTACCGCAGCGGCCGCGCCGCGGAGTCGGTGATTCGCGAGGTCGAGCTCACGGAGAAGACCCATGCCCGCGTCGGCACCCTGTCCGGCGGACAGAAGCAGCGGCTGGCCGTCGCCTGCGCGCTCGTCGGCGACCCGGAGCTCCTCTTCCTGGACGAGCCCACGACGGGTCTCGATCCCCAGTCGCGCCGGCAGGTCTGGGACATCGTGAACGCCTTCAAGGCCGGCGGCCGGACGGTGCTGCTGACCACGCACTACATGGACGAAGCGGAGAAGCTCTGCGACCGCGTGGCCATCGTCGACCACGGCAAGGTGATCGCTCTCGGCACGCCCGCAGAGCTGATCGCGACGCTCGACGCCGATCACGTCGTGGCGATCTCTCTCGACGGCGACGGCGATCTCGAGCCGGCGGCGCTGGAAGCGCTGCCCAGCGTGCGCCGGGTGCGGCGCGAAGGCCCGACCTGGGCCTTGCACGTGCTGGCACCGCACGTGGCGGTCCCAGCACTCCTGGTGGAGATCGAGCGACGCGGCCGCGGCCTCGCCAGTCTCACCACCCATCACGCCACTTTGGAGGACGTCTTCGTGCACCTCACGGGGCGCACGCTGCGCGATTGAACATGAGCATCGGCCACTACCTCGAGCACAACGGCCTCTGGCAACTGACCCGGGCGCGGACGCGGGGTTTCCTGCGCGAACCCGAGGCCATCTTCTGGGTGTTCGTCTTCCCGATCTTGCTGGCCTTGGCGCTCGGCATCGCCTTCCGGGTGCAGAAACCGCAGCCCTTGCCCGTGGGAATCGCCCCGGGAGCTCACGGTGACGCCATCGCGCGCACCCTGTCTGCCGCACCGGATCTGCGGGTCGTCTCGCTTCCCAGCGCGGCAGAGGCAGAGATGGCCCTGCGGACCGGGAAGATCGTGGCCTTGATCGACAGTGAGGATGGCGAGACGACGGCGTCACGTGCGGCTCGCACCGTCAGCGACGGAGACGCAGTGCCCAGCCTCCGCGTCGTCTACGACCCGACGCGGCAGGAAAACCGGCTCGCCCAAGCTCTCGTGGTGGATGCGCTCCAGCGCGGCGCCGGACGCGTGGATCCGGTGCACATCGAGGCGGTGACGCGCACCCAGCGTGGCGCCCGCTACATCGACTTCCTCTTGCCGGGAATCATCGGCATGAACCTGCTCGGCACCGGGATGTGGGGCATCGGCTTCCCCATCGCCACCGCCCGGCAACAGAAGCTGCTCAAGCGCTACATGGCCACGCCGATGCGTCGCAGCGACTACCTGCTCTCCTTCTTGTTCGCGCGCATCGTTTGGCTGTTGCTGGAGGTGGCGGCGCTCTACGTCTTCGGCTGGCTCGTCTTCGGCATCAAGCTCACGGGCTCGTGGGCAGCGTACGTCGTGGTTGTTCTGCTTGGCGCCCTCTCCTTCTCGTCTCTGGGGCTCCTCGTGGTCAGCCGGGCCCGCACCATCGAAGCCGTCTCGGGGCTCATGAACGTGGTGATGCTCCCCATGTGGCTCCTCTCCGGCACCTTCTTCTCGTCCGCACGCTTCCCCCAGGTGGTCCAGCCCCTGGTGCAGGCGCTTCCGCTCACCGCGGTGAACAGCTCGCTCCGGGCGCTCACGAACGAAGCGGCAGGATTCTCTGCCGTCTCGCCGTCACTCCTGCTGCTCGCCGGTTGGGGACTGGTGAGCTTCGTCGTCGCGCTCCGGATCTTCCGCTGGGAGTAAGCGCGCTCCGGATCTTCCGCTGGGAGTGAGCGCGCTCCAGCTCCTCCGCTCCTCGAGTGTGCTCAGCCCTCGCCCGGCGGCGGGCGGTTCGTCGTGCTCGCCGGTTCGGGCATTCCCGTCACCGTGGGTAGATCGTTCCAGTTCAGCAGGACGTTGTAGACCAGCCGGAAGTCCGAGTGTGTCAGGTATCGATGCATGGGGTTGAAGGAGAAGAGCACGACGCGACCTTCACCCGTCGGAACATCCAAGATCGCGGGCTTGCCGTCCAGTTGTGACGGATCCTTGACGAACCCGGAAAGGAGCAGCTTCTCCTCCTTGTCCTTGCCTCCCTTGCCGGCGTCCTTGGCTTCTTCCTTGCTCGCGTCCTTGGCTACTTCCTTGCTCGCGTCTTTGCCTTCCTTTTTCCCGTCCTCTTCGTCTTCTTCCGCCTTCTTCGTCCCGAACTGCAGGACCACGAGCTCCCGATCGAACTTGCGCACGTCGAACAACGGCACGTTGCCCCGGAACACGCTGGTCATCTCCTCGTAGCCGTAAGCGATGGGATGCTCGGGTCGGAGGAATTTCGCCCGCACTTCGGAGCCCGGCGTGCCCCCGGGACGCGAGCTGTCCACGCGCCGCACGATGCCGCCGTCCACCGGCAGGGTGCCGGCGTTCGCTAGCGCCAGGAGCACACCGCCGCCGCGAACGAAGGTCTCGAGATTGCGCAGGCCGGCGAACCCCATGCCGCCGCTGATGTCCTCGGAGGCGTCCGGCACGCCATGGCTCGGGAACTCCGCCGTCTTGGTGTACGCCAGGGGCCCGAAGGAGGTGTCGTGGCCGTGCACGATCTGTTTCAGCTCGCCCGAGGTGTTCGGGAAGAGGATGACGTCGAAGCGCGACTCGAGTCGGCCCCGTTTCAGGTCGTCCGGGCTGATCAGCGTGTATGGGATGCCCTCCACGTCCAGTTGATAGCGCGCCCAGCCGCAGTCCTGGGTGGAGGTCCATGTATGCAGGACACCGAGGCGTGGCAGGTCCACGACGTGGCGGCGGACATCCGGGGCCTCGGCGGCGCCGGCGAAGGTGAGACCGAGCTTCGTGGCGACCTCGCCTACCGCCGCGGCGGAGGCGCTCACGATCCAGCTCCCCGCGGGGTAGTGGGTGCCGCCGTGCTCGAAACTCTCCTCCGCCGCCTCCACCTTGGCGCGCCCGAGACGCACCCGCGCCGCGAGCAAAGCATTCTGGCCGGTATCACGCAGGAGGTACACCGAGCCCTTGCCCACGACCTCGCCTGCGACCGGCACGGGACCCGGAACGGCGGACATCGCGGCCTCGAGTATCGCCTTGTCGTCGCAGCGTGCGCCGTCCACACCGAAGAGCAAAGGCCAGGTCCAGGCGACGTCGTCGTAGGGCGGGTTCGGTTCGTCCGCCGGGAACTTCTGCTCCTCCATGAAGTTGATGATGGCGTTCCGCATGGGCTGATCGAGGCGCACGATGGTGGTGCCGGCGGCGTGGGTCTTTTCTCCGGAAGCGAAGTCGCGGTCCAGCCGATGCACTTCGATGCCGTGCTGCAACATCAGATTGACGAGATACACCAGGCGGTTCGGGTCGCGTTGTTCGCGCGGGAAGATCCAGGCGTACGGCGCCTCGGTGCGTCCTTTTTGGACGGCGCGATCCCCCTTCACCCAGAAGTTCCGCAGCAGCTCCTCCCGGTGCAGCGCCGCGTATTGCAGGGCTTCGAGCACGCCGGCCTGCATGTAGTTCGTGTTGTTGCGTAGCGACCACTTCACTTTCTTCCCCGGCGGCCAGGGGCGATACCATTGTTCTTCCGTCACCGGCTTGCCGACGAATTTCGTTTCTGAAAGATCCCGCTCGAAGGTACCCGCCATGGAGTTGCCGAAGGTCTCGTAGAAGCGACCGATGCTGTTGTGGTTGTTCGCGACGGAAAAGAGATAGCCGGGCCACCAACCATCCCAGAAACCCCAGACCCACACGCCCGGCAGCCCCTGGGACTGCAACTCCGACACCTCGTGGTAGGCGAACTGGGTCCACTCGTTCACGGTCACCGGATCGATGGCGCGGCTATAGGGACCGTGGCCGGTGGAGATGTAGAGGAGCGGCAAGGACTCGTGCAGATCGTGCAGGACCTGCGGCCGGTACTGGTAGTACGCCCCGTGGATGGCGCGGGTGAGCGCCAGGGTGAGCTGCATCCCATCGCGATTGTTGTCGTGGAAAGCGTAATGCCCCCAGTACGGCGGGGAGGAGAACTTCGCCAGTTCTTCGATCGGCAGGTCGCGACCACGCAGGTGCCTGTAGTACCAGTCCACGACGCGATCGCGCCCATCGGGCTCGGCGACCGGCGTGATGAGGACGACGACCTGGGAACGGATGGTCTGGATCTCCGGCCGTTCGCTCACCGCCAGGCGATAGGCCAGTTCCATGAGCATCTCCGGGCTGCCGGTCTCGGGAGAGTGCAAGCCGCCCGTGAGGTAGTAGAAGACCTTGCCTGTCGCAAGCAGTGCTTCCATCTCCTCCCGCGTCGTCCGGCGCGGGTCGGCGAGGCGCTGCACGACACTGGTGTAGCGCTCGAGGTCTTGGAGGTTGCGCTCGTCGGATACGAGGGCGAGCAGGATCTCGCGGCCTTCCTCGCTGGTGCCGATGGTGTGCACCTGCACGCGCGGGCTCGCCTCGTCGAGGCGGCGGAAGTAGCGGCCCACATCGGCGGTGCGGGAGAGTTCGTTCGGCGCCCCGGCGAGGTGCCCCAGCACATCGGACGGCGACGGTACGGTGTCCGACTCGGGCACATACGACACGGTGCGAGGCAGGTACTCCTCGCCCGTGGTGAACTCCCGGATCTTTTCGACGCTCCCCGCCTCGGGCACATCGGGATCCCATGGATTGGGCTGGGCGGCAGTGCTGCTGGCGAGGAGGAGCAGGCAAACCCACGAGAACGGCGCGACGGGCGGGCGCATCCCAGGTCTCCTTTCGGGATGGGTCGGTGGGGAGCCCGTCTATTTTCGTCGCGTCAGGAAGAAAGCGCAATCCAGTCACCTGGGCGGGGGCTGATCACCTGGCAGGGGTTGAGCCCGTCGGATGGGAGTGCCCCAGTCGCGAAGGGACTCGAGGAGGCGCGGCTTCAGGAGCCGGAATCCGGCTTGTCGCGGCCGGCCCACACCCACCAGTCACCGCGATCCTCGAACCACCAGTCGCTGGAGTGGGTGTTCAAGATCCGCTCGGCGAGGTCACGGGAGATGGGTTCCTGCAGGCGCTTCAAGGCGAAGGGGATCCACTCGTCCGCTTGGGGGTTACCCCGGTCCTTTTCCTCCTTGAGGACGAGGAGCAGCTCGAGCTGGTCGCTGTCGTTGGCCAGGCGCGATTCCAGGGTGCTTCTCGCGGCGAACTCCTGCAGAAGATCTTGCAGCTCCGCACCGAAGGGCAGTGTCTCTGCCAGGTCGCGCACCGCAGCGGCCTCGTCCGCGGTCACGTACTTCTTGTTCTCGTAGTTGAGATCACCCGTACGCGCCTCAGGAAGGTCGTGCAGGAGAGCCATGAGGAGGAGTCGGTTACGATCGACGTCCGGTACCAGCCGCCCGAGCGCCAGGGCGATGTAGGCGGTGCGAAGCATGTGCTCGGCCACGCTGTCCTCGCCGCTGCCGAGGAACTGGAGTCCCGTGCGCGGCGTGCGCTTGAGCATGCCCACTTCGAAGAGAAAGTTCGCCACCGCCGCGAAGGGCTCGCGTGGTTTCTTGCCGGCGCCGGAGGGCATCGTTTCAATGCTCCGGCGGAGTGGTGGCGGGAGAACCTGGGGAGACATCCTTGGCGCAACGGAAACCGATGTTGTACCAGCGGGAGTTGGGGCCTTCGCTGCTGCGGTTCGCGCAGCGCAGGTACAGAGGATAGGCGTTGATGGAACCGCCGCGGCAGACTCGGGGACGATGGTCCACCAATTCCTCGGGGCGCAGGAACTGCAGCCGCGGGTCATTGGCGCTGTGCAACGAGTCTTCCCGCGCCAGCTCCATCTCTTCCTCAGTCTGCGGCGCTTGTTTCTTGGGCTCCAGCTTCTCTCCCTTGGGTTCCTGCAGTCTGTCACGCAGGCGTTGGCGGGAGATTCGGCCCGAGTTGTCCACGCCGCCGAACTCCGCCGGCAACACCGCGACGAGATCGGGATACGGTACGTAGACGCTCCCAGTCCACTCGCTGGCGTTCCCGGCCATGTTCACCACACCGTAGGGGCTGGCGGCTTCGAGGTGAGCGTTCACCGGCACGAAGAAGCGACCGGTGTTGGCCAGGTGGCTGTCGTAGTCGTTGCCCCAAGGGTAGCGCCGCCCGTCGGTGCCGCGTGCCGCCTTCTCCCACTCGGCCTCGGTCGGCAGGCGCTTTCCGGCCCAGCGCGCATAGGCCATCGCATCCCACCAGGTGACCTCGACGATGGGGTAGAAGTCGGCGTCGTAGGCGTACTTTCCTTCCGTCCAGCTGGGTGGCGGCGGGTACCCCGTGGCATCGATGAAACGCTTGTACTCGATGTGGGTGACTTCGAACTGGTCGATGTAGAAGGCCGGCACGTTGACGACACGCTGGGGTTTTTCGTCCCCCTTCGCCTGTTCATCCGCTTCGGTGCTGCCCATGAGGAAATCCCCCGCGGGGATCAGCACCATGCCTTCGAAGGGGTCCGCGGTCGGTTCGTCGCTTCCGGCGGTGCGCCACGCGCCCGCTGCCAGAACGATGGCGCAGAGCACCCGCAAACAACGGACTCCAGGCCTGTGGTTCGCCCGCTGCACCAGCATACGCACGCCTCCGGGAACGCCGTGGCAGAAATATAGAAGGGTTGACCGACGCGGGCAAGACTAGGGGGCGGCGAGAAAGATGGAGGCCGGGGCGATCTCGAGGGGCTCCGGGTCGACGCATGCAGCAACGCTGCGCGCGTAGTGGCCCGTCTGTGGATCGAGCTGACCGAGGTCCACGATCGGGTCCTGCGTCACCGGCTGCCCGCCGCCATCGAGGAGCACGCAGACCTGGGGGCGGTGCAGGCGCTCCGGCGTCTGGTTGGGCCGGACCACGACCCCCACCGCGGCGTCATCGAGCCGCACCGTCGTGCCCGGTGGATAGACGCCGAGGAAGCGCACGAAGCGCCGGACGAGCAGGGTGTCGAAGCGCAATCCCGTGTTTTCCAGCATGTAGGCCAGCGCTCGGTCGGGGCGGACGGAGTGCTGGCGGTACACGCGGCGGCTGGTGAGCGCATCGTAGGTATCGGTGATGTGCACGATCTGGGAGGCCAGGCTCGGGGTCCAGCCCGACGGCAGCTTCGGATAACCTTCGCCCCAGACGCCGAGATGGTGTTCGAGGGCGGCAAGCGCCGCCGAGGCGGTGAGCTCGAGCGGTCCGGACTCGAGCAGGCGCAGGGCGCCGTGCAGCGTGTGCCGGCGCATGCTCGCCCACTCCTCGTCGATGAGTGCTCCCTGGCGCTCGAGCACCTCGGTGGGCACGTTCATTTGCCCGACGTCGTGCATGAAGGCGGCGAGACCCACGGCTTCGCAGTCCCGTTTGGCGAGCCCCGTCTCGCGGGCCAGTGCCAGCGACAGGATGGTGACGTTCACCGCGTGGGTGAACTCATAGCTCTGCATGCTCTTGATGCAGGTGAGCCCGAGGAGCGGCGCCCCGTCCTCGTCGAAGAGATCCAGCATGCGCTGCAGCAGTCTGCGGATCGCGTGCCACTGCACCGGCCGTTGTTGCTTCAGATCGTTCTGCGTCTCGTGATAGAGGCGCGCCGCCTCCAAGTACAGGCGCTGCGCCATGGCCCGGTGCACGGAGAGCCCCGCCCCTTCGGGAAAGTGCAGGGATTGCCCGCGCTCCGCTTCCAAGGCGCGGATGTGCTTGACCTGGGCACGCTCCAAGCGACGGGACACCTCGCACCACAGATCGCCGGGCAAGCCGGAGCGGCCGAGCACCTCCAACGCCGCGAGCAGCTCGTTGACCCCGAGACCGGGCAGGATGCGCAGCCCCCGCAGACCGGCGGCCCGCAGGTTGCGCAGCAGGCGGCGGGTGTAGACGCGGTCCTCATCGCTGCGCGGCAGACGTTTGCCGTCGAACTCGAGGAACTGGCCGATGCAGTGCAGCTCGATCGCCGGGCACTGCGCCAGCAAACGGGTGAGCCCGGCATGAAGGAGTGCGACCAGATGCGGCGAAGGCTTCTCCCCCGAACGCACGCTTTCAATGCCGGCTTGGATGCCGCGCACCACGGTGGTTTCCAGCGCCGGAGTCAGGAACTCACCCGACATGGGTTTCCTCCGCGGGCGGCGGCTCCGGGTCACCGAGCAGCACGTCTTCCATCCCGGCCCGCGGTTCGTGGACGCCCTGCAGCGCACTGCGGCAAGCTTCGCGGAGCCGGCCATCGCGGCTACTGGCGTACTTCTGCAAGAGCCGCCGCGCCTGGGGCCAGCGGCTCTCGCCGAGGGCGATCGCGGCGCCGCGCCTGAGCTCCGCCGTCCAGCCCTTGCCGGTCCAGCTGCGCTTTTCCAGCATGGTGACGAGCTCGCGCAGCGTCGTCTCGTCTGCCAAGCGCCCGAAGGCGCGGAAGAAATCGTCGCGCTCGCTGGTAGCACGGTCGCGAAACTCCGCCGTCTCCAAGATCGTCTCCCGCAGCTTTGGCAAGGCCCGACCGTCGCCCCGCGCCGCCAGGGCCCAGACGGCGGTCTGTCGCACGCGTTGCTCGCCATCTTCGAGGATCTCGCACAGCATGGTCGTGGCGCCCTGCTGATCGTTAGTGAGAAGCGCGCGCACAACCTCGCAGCGCACGCGGACGTCTCGATGCCGCTTGCAGCGGCTCAAGTGCGTTAGCACCTTGGCACCGCCGATGCGCGCCAGGACGTCGACGAAGTCCCGCATTCCCTCCCAAGAGTCGGAGGCAACGCTCTGAGCGAGCACCTGCGGGTCGTCGGCGCATAGTGCAGCCAGCACCGTGATCCACTGGGCCCGGGCCGCGTCCTCGGCAGGTGGGGGCAGGTGCTGCCAGAGAGGCTGAATCCCCTCGTCGCCCAGGAGGCGCAGGATTTCCTGCACGACTTCGTGTTGCTGCGGATGGGTGGACGCCGCCTCCAGGATGGAAGCGAGGAAGGGCACGTGGACGGAACTGCAGATCCGGCGACCGAGGGCGCGCACGGTCGAGTACACCGCGGCGTGGGCCGAAGCGGGGCGCAGCTTCCGCAGCACCTGGCGCACCGCCTCGAGATGCGAGGCACCGAGGTGCAGGTCCACGACGCGAAGGAGCGTTTCCCGCGCCAGCGCCTTGGTCCCTGCATCCTCGTCGCCGAGCTGGATGCTGGCGAGCAGCTCGGTGATGCGCTCCAGACTGAGCTCGGGGTTGGGGAAATGCGTCCGCATCGTCTCTTCGAGACCCGGCTCGTCATGGAAGACCCGGCGCAGCGGCGAGGACGGTTCGTCCAGATCCAAGTCCGGGAAGGCTTCGTTCTCTCGGCCCGAGGAGAACACTGCATCCAGGGCGGTGTTGGCCGAGAGCTCGTCCGCCCGCGGCACCGGGATGTTGACCGAGTCGAAGATCTCGCTTCCTGCCCCCACCCCGAAGACGAGATCGTCGCGGCAACGGAAGGAGATGCGGCGCAGATCGCTCTCCCAGAGCATGGTACCGATGGAATCCGCTTCCTCCACACCGAACGGGGCTCGATGCAGCACGCCGACGAGACGTACGATCTCTTCGCGCGCCACGCCTTGCTTGAAAACGAGCTCGACGACATCGCCCGAGTGCAGGAGCGAAGCGGCGAGGGTATGACGCGGCCCCGGGCGGGTCGCGGCCTCGCCGGCGACGCGCAAGCCGCCAGCGGTCACTTGCAGGCGGAGGAAGCGCGCTTCTTCCAGGTAGGCGGCGAGCTGCCGGTCGAGACTTTCCACCAAGGTCTCGAGGCGCTGCGCCAGACGGGCGCCGCCGCGCGCGGTTTCCGGACGTCCGGCGCGCACCACCGCTTCCAGCGTCCGGACGAGCCGGCGTTCGCTGGGGCGCGATGCGTTTGGAGTGCCTGCTGTGCCAGCCATCCCACACCCTCCGGGTCGACCCTTTCACGCAAAGCCGGTGCCACGCCGGGCCTTTCGTTGCCTCGCCGCGGCACCAGGTCGTAGCCTCCGGGGCATGAACCGCGACAGTGCTCTGGCCTGCGCCGCTTTCGTCCTCGTCACTGCGATCGCTGCCGGCCTGCTGCCGGATCTCCGGCGTCCCAGCATCCGCGGTGATGGCGTGGGCTATTACGCGCCGCTCGCCTCGGTCGTCATCGATGGGGATCTGGAGCTGCGGAACGAGCTCGAGCACTTGAATCCGCGCTACCTCCAGGCGGCCTTCATGACCCCCGAAGGCAAGCTGGGTGATCCTTTTCCGATCGGCCCGGCGCTCTTGTGGGCGCCTGCGGTCTTCGTGGCGCGAGCGCTGCCCGCGATACAGTTTCTAGACGCACCTGTTCTGGAATCCACGCAGACACCGCACCCCGGTTTCGCGCCGCGTTATGCCCGGGCGCTCGCGGGGACGGATTTCGTCCTCGTTCTTCTCGGAGGCAGTGTGCTCGCGGCGACGCTCGCCGCGACGTGCGGCTGGATGCGAGCGGCAGGAGCCTGCGTGGCTGCAGTCTTCGGCACGCCCGTGGCGTATTACACCTTGGCGGACCCATCGTACGGTCATGCGGCGAGCTTCGCCGTCGTCGCCGTCTTCGTCGCTGCCGTGTGGCGAGATCGAGCCGCGGTACGAACCGGTGCCGCGCCGCCAGGAAAGTCCTTGCCCCTCGAGCTGCTCGGAGCGCTCTTCGGCATCGTCACGCTCGTCCGCTCCCAGGATGCGGCCCTCGGCGTCCTACTCCTCCCGCGTCTGCTGGAGGAATGGCGCGGGCCGCGACGCGCGCAGCTCTGGCGTCTCGCCTGGCCCGCCGTTCTCGCCTTCCTGCCGCAGATGCTCTTCTGGCAACGCATCTACGGCAAATTCCTCCTCGTCCCTCCTGGGCCGGACATCGGACCACTATGGAAGCCTCAGGTATTTCACCTGCTCTTCTCGACCTGGAACGGCATCCTCCCCTGGTCACCGGTGCTGTTGCTCGGTCTCCTCGGCTGGATCCTGGTGCGGGATCGGCCGCTGCGCCTGGCGCTGGCGGTGGCGCTGCTGCTCGCTCTCTACTCTTCGGCCATCCTTCTCGATTGGTGGGGCGGCAATGCCTTCGGTCCCCGGCGCCTGACCGCGCTCGCGCCGCTCGCTGCCATCGGTCTCGCGCACGCGCTCACTGGCAGCCGCGTCCGCTCCTGGGTGCTCGGGCTCGTTTTGCTGCTCCTCTGCGCCCTCGACCTGCGTCTCGCCGACTACAAGGTGCGGCATCTCCTCCCCGGCAATCCGGGAAACGCCGCCGACTACGTCCGGCACTATGCTCCGGGTTCGAAGCGCACCTTCCCTTACGGACACCTGGATTACGCTCGTCTCATCGCCGAGTGCTTCGAGGCGGAGCGGATGCGTGGTGCGCAGGAAGCGCGAGGCAGGGAAGAGCGAGCGCCGGAGACGGGACGACCCTGACAGGTCACTACGTCCCTTGGCGGTTGGGCTGGGGCGGTCCCAACGTTTCCTGTGCGATGCGCTCCGCCTCGCGCAGCTGTTCCTCGCGGAGGCCGGCCCCCAGGAGCGCTTCTCGATAGCGCGCCAAGCGCGG
>DASRJW010000033.1 GCA_035649275.1 Candidatus Krumholzibacteriia bacterium | reverse complement strand
CCGAGGTTCCGCGCATGACCCATCTCGACATCTGGTCGGCGCTCTTCGTCTTCATGCTGGCCACGTTCATCGGCTTCGAAGTCATTCGCAGCGTCTCCAGACTCCTGCACACACCGCTCATGTCCTTGACGAACGCGATCTCGGCGATCGCCGTCGTCGGCTCCATCCTGATCGCGGGCGAGCAGCAAACGCCGCTGTCCACCCTCCTCGGCACGGTGGCGGTGGCGGCTTCGATGACGAACATCGTCAGCGGCTTCCTGATCACCGATCGCATGCTCAAGATGTTCAAGAAGCGGCCGGACAAGAAATGATCGAGCACCTGACCCAACTGGCGTACCTGCTGGCCACGGGGCTCTTCGTCTTTTCCCTCAAATGGCTGAGCCACCCGACGACGGCGCGGCGCGGCGTCATGGCCGGCGTCCTCGCCATGGCCTTTGCCATGGCCGGGACCCTGCTGCATCCGGAGATCGTCACCTACAAGTGGATTGCCCTCGGGCTCATCGCCGGGACGCTGGCGGGCATCCCGCTCTCCCGGGTGCCGTTGACCGCGGTGCCGCAACGGACGGCGCTCTCCCACGCCTTCGGCGGCCTGGCCGCCGGCCTGGTCGGCACGGCCAAGTACATCCTCTGGTTGCAGCAAGGCGAGCTGACCGTCTTCCGCACCAGCGCCATCGTGGTCGAGATCATCCTGGGCTACCTCACCTTCACCGGCAGCCTCATGGCGGCGGGGAAGCTGCAGGAAGTGATTTCCACCCGGCCGATCACCTATCGCGGCCAGAACATCATCAACCTGACCTTGCTGGCGATCGCCGTCGTGAGCGGCATCGTCCTCGTCGCCCGCCCCGAAAACTGGCAGCTCTTCCCAGTGATCGCGGGTTTGTCGCTCCTCTTCGGCGTCCTCCTCATCATCCCCATCGGCGGCGCCGACATGCCGACGGTGATCTCGCTCCTCAACTCCTATGCGGGCCTGTCGGCGGTGGCCATGGGCTTCGTCCTGGAGAACAAGCTGCTCATCACGGCAGGAGCGCTCGATGGCTCCTCGGGCTTCATCCTCTCGGTGATCATGTGCCGGGCGATGAACCGTTCGTTCACCAACGTCCTCTTCGGCGCTTTCGGGCAGGTCACCACCAGCGTGGCAACGCAGCAGCAGCGCAGCTACAAGAGCGCGACCCCCCAGGACGTGGCGCAGATGCTGGCGAGCGCTACCAGCGTCGTCGTCGTCCCGGGGTACGGCATGGCGGTGGCGCAGGCGCAGCACCGTGTGCGGGAGATCTACGACCAGCTGTCGCGCCGGGGCATCGACGTCAAGTTCGCCATCCATCCCGTGGCGGGCCGCATGCCGGGTCACATGAACGTGCTGCTGGCCGAAGCCGACATCCCCTACGACCGGCTCGTCGAAATGGAAGAGATCAACAAAGACATGCCCCAGGTGGACGTGGTTCTCGTCGTCGGCGCCAACGACGTGGTCAACCCGGCGGCGCGCAGCGATCCCAAGAGCCCCATCTACGGCATGCCCATCATCGACGCCGACAAGGCCAAGCTCTGCATCGCCAACAAGCGCAGCATGAACCCGGGCTTTGCGGGGATCGACAACGATCTCTACTACGCCGATCGCACCCTCATGCTCTTCGGCGACGCCAAGGCAGCCCTCGGGCACGTCTTCGACGAGTTGAAGGCTGGGGCCTGACGCCCGTCGACTCGAAGCACCCTAGGGCGCCGGCCTCAGACCTCGAACAGTTCGGGATTCCACTCGATGCCGAGGGCCTCCGGTGGCGCCATGTAGCCCAGCAGGGCGGACGCCGCCACCACGGCGGGACTGGCGAGATAACCTTCGCCGCCGTAGCCCATACGGTTCTGCCAATTGCGGTTGAACGAGGTGATGGCGCGCTGGCCGGGTTGCAGCGCGTCCGGTCCTTGACCGAAGCAGGGGCCGCACCACGAATCACGGATTTGCCCGCCGGCGGCGCGGAGCACTGCGGCGACGGACTTGCCGCCGAGACGACTCTCCGGTTTTTCGATCGCCTCTTTCACCCCCGCCGAGCCGGGGAAAACGACGAAGTCGCGCTGAGCGCGGCCGTGCCCGGCGGCTCGCGCGGCGTCGATCACCAGCGCCGCGTGCAGGAGGTCGGTGTAGCTGCCGTTGGTGCACGAACCGATGTAGGCTTTGTCGAAGAGCAAGCGTTCCGCCGCCATCTCCGTGGCCGGGTAGGCATTGGCAGGGCTGTGCGGCTTGGCGATCATCGGCACGATCCCCGATAGGCTCAAGGTCTCGTCGATCTCGTACACCGCATCCTCACCGGGACGGAGGGGCGGGTACGGCAGCGACGTCATGCCCTTGGCGCGGAACCAAGCGAGCGTGATCTCGTCGGGGGCGAAGATGCCATTCATCGCCTCGCCTTCCGCCATCATGTTGGCGATGGTGTTGCGGTAGGCGATGGGCAGCTGCCGGTTGGCGTCGACGAATTCCACCGACATGCCCTGCGACTGCTTCTCGCCCCAGTGCTGCAGGAGCTGCAGCACGATGTCCTTGCCCGTCACCCAAGGTTGCAAGCGGCCGCTGAAGATGACGCGTCGCGCCCGGGGCAGGGTCATGTACACGTAGCCCGTGGCCCAGCCGAACCCGAGGGTCGTCGAGACGACGCCGATGCCGACAGCGCCGTACGCCCCGTAGGCGCGGCTGTGCGAATCGGCGCCGGGGATGAATTGTCCCGGCATCACGAGACCTTGTTCGGGGAAGTAGAAGTGGAAGATGCCGTCGCCCGGGGTGGCGTAGTAGGGCTTCTCCAGTCCTTGCTGGGTGGCGAAGGCACGACCGATGGAGGTCTGCTTGGCGTCCGCGTCCTTGCCGGTGAAAACGAAGTGATCGTTGGCGATGGCGGCCTGCCGCGGGAAGATCCGCCCGCCGGTGATCTGGTTGAAGGTGTGGATGGCGAATGGCGCCGTGCCGTCGGACGCCGGCAGGAGATCGGCGTAGAGGCGGAGCGTCGCGCCGGGTTTCACTGCTTCCTTCTTGTCCACGCGATGCGCCCAGAGAATCTGCTCCGTCGTCGTGAGGCGCCGCGCCGTCGCCTCGTCGGGCCATTCGACACGTGGCGGCGCTTCCACGGACCGGTGCAGCTCGCGCCGGCCGAGGGCGAAGACGCCGCCGCTGCGGCGGATCTCGTCTTCTTTCGGCGTCAGCGGCTTGGGTGCGTAGGTCTTGCCCTGCGTTTCGTTGGTGAGCGCCCGCGTCACCGGATCGAAGGCGAAGGCGTCGCCGTCTTGGGCGGCCTCGACGGCTTCCTTGCACTGCACCACCTGCAAACCCAGGTTGAGGGCGTTGCGCCGGAAGATGTCCCCCATGTTGTCGCCGCACACGATCACCATCTGCAGGCCCGCTTCCTCGGCGACCGCCTTGAGCCCCGCCGGGCTCATCTCCCGCGACGAACCGATGGCGAAGCGGTCTCCGGCGACGAGGAAGGTCTCGCCGCGATGCACGCGCGCCCGGAAGTCGGGCATGAGAAAGCGGAAGGCGCCCACTTTCCAGCGCTCGTCCAGAGTCTCGAGGCTTTCCGAGACACAGTCCGCTGCTGGGGTGATCTGGTCGGTGTCGATGGCGTCGAGCTTGTGCCCAGGCCGCTTCGGATCCCAGAAGACGAGCGCCCGGCCGCGGAGGAGCGACGCAGAAGCTCCTGCTGTCGTCGGAGCTTCCGCTTCGCCGAGGCTCTGTACCGTAGCTCCGGGCTTCAGTCGCGCCGGGAGGATCGTGTGCATCGGCTCTCTCATCCGCGTCGTTTCAGGTGAGGCGCGTGCCGGGATGGCGGTCCCGGCTTCCGACGGGCGCCGCAAAGCTGCCAGATCGTGCGGCGTTCCGCAAGGCGGCTCCGGCCGCATCCGGGCGCATCCGACTGGGTGCGCATCGAGGGTGCGCCGACCCTTCTGGAACCTGCCCGGGAGGGCTTGCGTCTAGAGGATAGGTCGCTCGAGATGCCCGCGGAGCCCGTGCGCAGCAGAGCGTCGTCGTGCTCCCCGTCGTCCAGTCGGGCGGTCGAGTGCCTGGTCTTTCGCGAAGGGAGCGGTCCGATGCACCGAGGTCACGGACGCCTCGTTCTCACACTCGCGCTGGCTGTGGCGGGTTGTTCTTCCCGCGACAAGCCGGATCGGAGCTTCGACACACGCGTCTCGAAGCCTGCCTATGCCGCCGACGGCCCTCGGACTCTCTTCGATGAGGCGCATCACAACTGGCACCGGGCGAGGAGATCGTACCGACCCTTCGTCGATCTCGTCGAATCCGACGGCTATCGCGTGGAGAGAGGCTCGCGCAAGATCACGGCCGCAGGGCTCGAGCCGTATGCGCTCCTCGTCGTCGCTGCTGCCGTGGGTACGAACGAACGCAACGACGATCCAGCCTTCGATGCCGCGGAGTGCGACGCCATCCGGGACTGGGTCGCGGGCGGCGGCTCGCTTCTCCTCATCACCGATCACTATCCGCTGGGCCATGCGGTCGAAAGCCTCGCCGGGCGGTTCGGGGTCCAGCTGAGCAAGGGCGTGGTGGAAGACTCCGTACAAGCCGACCCCAGTTTCGACGAGACTCACCTGGTCTTCTCCAGGGAGAATGGCGGCCTGGCCGAGCACCCGATCGTCGAGGGCCGGGATGCGAGCGAAAGGATCGGCCGCGTGTTGACTTTTACCGGCGAAGCGGTCTACGCCGAGCCCCCGGCTCTCGGATTCCTGCGGCTGTCGAGCACCGCGGTAGCTCGCCCGCCGGAGCCCGTGGTGGAGAGACGAGGGAAGGACGTGATCGTCAACGTCGGTTATGGTGATCCCGCCGCCGTGCCGGGATGGAGCCAAGCACTGGCGCTCGAGGTTGGAAGCGGTCGGGTGGTCGTCCTCGGCGAAGCGGCGATGCTTTCCGCCCAGCTCCGCCGGTTCGACGGTCGGCCGGTCGGGATGAACGTCGCCGGCTACGACAACCGGCAGTTGGCGCTCAACATCGTGCACTGGCTGACGAAGCTGTTGTGAGAATCGGTGCGAGGGAGATGGCGATGGACGTTGATCTGCGTCGGTTCGAAACCCCTGACGAGACTCGACTCTTCGAGAAGGGGAAATTCGAGATCATCCGTGTAGGCGGCGTCTCGATCGGGCGCGCCACCTACGAACCCGGGTGGATGTGGTCCAAGCATGTCGGGCCCGGCGTGGGTGCGGCACGATGCAATGTGGCTCACGTGGGCCTCGTGTTGTCAGGCGTGGCCACCGCCGCTTTCGACGACGGCCGGGTCATCGAGCTCCGACCCGGCGACCTCTTCCACATCCCGCCCGTGCCCCACGACAGTTGGGTGGTGGGGGAGACGCCGTACGTCTCCCTGCACTTTCTAGGCGCGGACGATTATGCGAAGACCGCTCGCGTCCGTGGACTCGGCCGCGAGGCATGACCAACGCTCATCAACCGCGCGTGATCCCACTGCGGACTGCCAGTGCGAGGGAGACGGCGAGCGCCAGGGCGGCGAGCGTCCCGAGTGCGCGCATCACGTGCCCCGGTGGGTTGTCGTCGAGGCGCGGGCTCATAGGGATCCAGACTGCGAGCACGACGCCGATCGCGAGTCCCGCGGCATGGGCGATGTTGTCGGTGCCGTTGCGAGTGACGCCGGCCACCAGCCCTTGGCTCACGAGGATCGCCAGCGCACCGGCGAGCGCCCGCGCGCGGGTGGGCGGCAACCGGTGACGCAGGCGGTAGGCGCTCACGAGCAGCGCCCCGCCGAGGGCGAAGATGGCGCCCGAGGCCCCGACGCTCAGCGTTGTTTCTGAACCGTGAAGCCAGGCGCGCCATGCCAGGCTCGCGAGCGACGCTCCGCAACCGCCGGTGACGAATAGCACCAAGAAGCCCGAGCGCGTGAAGATGCGCTCCACCGCGGGGCCGAGGATGAGCATGCTGATGGCGTTGGAGAGGGCGTGGGCCCCCCCTGCATGCACAAAGGTCGAGGCCAGCAGCCGCCAGGCGCTGTCGAACGGACCGAGACCCGTGGCGCTCGCGCCCCAGTCGAGCAACGCCGAGCTTTCGCCGATCTCGTGACGGATGGCAAGGACCATGAACAAGAGTCCCCATGCCAGCACGAGCAGGACGGTGGCCCAGGGTTGGATGTCGCCGACCACCGACCACAGGTCGACAGACGGTGGCTCGTCGGCATCCAAGGGCACGAGCTCGGGCGGCTCGGACTCGTCCGCTTCGGAGTCGGGAGGACCGGTGGTCATGGTCAGACTATGCGGCCGATCCACAGGGACAAGCAAGCGGACGCTGGCGCGGCACACCGCGCCGTTCCCGCAGATGCGGCCGCTTTCAGTGCTGGCGGAACTTTGGCATCCAGCGCCCGACGTGCTGGGTGTACGCCTCGTACGACGCACCGAAGCGCTGCCGCAGATTCGGCTCCTCGTATCCGATGACGAACAGGTTGACGACCGCGAACCAGATCACCCAATAGGTGGCAAGGGCCCACGAACGGCTCCACACCACCTCGCCGAGCACGATGGTCGTGACGCTGAGATACATCGGATTCCTCACGTAGCGGTACAAGCCGCGCACCACCAGTTGACGCGGCGGGTCGAGGGGCGACAGCGTACCCCTGCCGCTCCGCGCGAACTCGAGGATACAGGCAGCGAGGAGCGCGGCGCCGAGGCCCAGGCACAAAAGGCCCAGAACCTGCGCCGGTTGGGTCCCGTCGAACCGCAGCCGGCTGAGACCGAAGAACCGCCACGGCACGTACCCGGCGAAGAAGCCTGGGAGCAAGAATGTCCACAAGAGGCTGCGCAACGCGAGCCAGGTGGATGACAGCTGCCGGTTCATGTGTCGGTATCGCCTGAGGGGTGTGACATCAGATGGTTCACCGCGCGGTGGCGGCGCGCAGGTGCTCCGGTGTCGTGCCGCAGCAGCCGCCGATGAGCCGCGCGCCGAGGTCGCGCCAGGAGGCAGCGATGCGGCCGTACTCCGCCGGCGGCGTGCTCGTGTCGGGCGCCCACTGGCCGTCCGGGGTTTCTTTGCCGTAGTTGGCGTAGGCGCCGATGGGGCGCTCCTCCTCGGACCATTGCATGCGTTCGAGAGCCGCGGTCACGACCACTGGCGGCGAGCAGTTCACCAGGAATCCCGCCACCGGCAGGGGCCGAAGGTGCGCCCAAGCCACCTCGAGGTCCTCGCCGGAAAGCAAGTCGCCGGTCCCGTTGGGATCGAGGATCAGGCTGACGAGAACGGGGAGACCAGTGTCGAGGGCGACGAGCGCCGCATCGTGGGCTTCGCGCGCCGTGTTCATGGTCTCGACCAGGAGGAGGTCGACGCCGGCCGCCTGGAGATTGAGGGCGTGGGCGGAGTGCTCGCGCAGGAGCACTTCACCGGGCGGCACGCGCTCGGGGTGGAAGCAATCCTCCAAGGGAGCCATGCTTCCCGCCACCAAGCCGCGACCCATGATCTCGCAGGCCCGGTGTGCCACGGCTACGCTTCGTTCGGTGAGCTCTGCTGCCTCCTGCTCGCGGCCGCACTTGCGGAGCGTGTACGGCGTGGTCCGGAAGGTATTCGCCGTGATGATGTTGGCTCCCGCCTGCAGGTAGTCGAGATGGATCTGCTGCAAGATCTCGGGCACCGCGACGGCGGCATCGGCGGTCCAGAGCGGCCGCTTTGTCGGCACGCCGCGGCGCTCCAGCTCCGTCCCAGTCGGACCGTCGAGGAAGACGACTTCGCGCGACGCGAGCAGTCGTTCGAGGGCGTCGGTCAAGCGACCTCCCTAGAGCAGAGATTCGATGCATGCAACATCGTGGCCTTGCTACAGGCGTCTTCCTTCACTACCGGATCCTGCCCCACCCGCTGCGGGCAGGAAGATGAGCGGGAATGTTCTCCAGCGAGTAATCACCGGACAGTTTCGCGAACTCTGGGTCGCCCGTGACCTGCAGAGATACGTACTTCAGAGGTGGCGAGTAGCGCTTTGCGTTCTCGAGTACGCACTGTTTCGTCGCATGAACGATCAGCTCGCGAATCGGCTCGAAGTAATCTGATGGTTTTCCACGCGGCGGTAAGGCCATCTCGACCTGCAGCGTTTCACGAGCCGCAAATGCCTGGATCATCTCGTCGAACGATGTTTGCTTGATCCCGAGGATCTGGATCTTGATTCCGAAATCAAAGGCGACGTTCAGATTCTGTGCACCCTGGTCTGTCTTGACGGCATTCTCGCTTGCAGTCAGTCTCACGGATCGGTATCGCTCGAAAGAGTCAAAGAAGTCCACATACAGCACTTGGCCGAGGACAACATCGTTAGCGGTGCCTCCGATGGGCTGGGTCACCTGCACCGCTGCGCGCTCACTCGCGGCACAGATACCGCTCGAGAACATGATGATGGCTGCCACCACCAGTGTCAGCACGCAGTCCCACCTCGGTTTTCAGCAGTGGCCCTCGCCGGCTCGCCACCAGGTCGCACCGGCCAAGCGGCTCCGCGCCCGAACCTCTCCGTCAGGATTGTGACAGGGCGGCGAGAGTTCTGCCAGGCGGCCTGGAAATCCCCTGCCGGTTCCGTTAAGGTTTGCGGCTGCACCGACTGTACCCTTCTAGGGCTTCGCGTCGTATGAGGTCGGAGGAGAGACGCAGCCGGTGGCTTCTCAGGAGGTTCCGATGGCGGTCGCGACGGTGGAGAAGCTGCTGCACGAGGCCGCCCAGGGGCGCCGGTTGACGGCGGACGAGGCCGTGCGCTTGCATCGCGAAGCGGAGCTCCTCGACCTCGGGCAAGCGGCGCGGGCGGCGCGCTTCCGCCACGTTCCCGAGCGCCGTGTCACCTACCTCGTCGACCGCAACATCAACTATACGAACGTCTGCATCACCGACTGTCATTTCTGCGCCTTCTACCGTCACAGCGAAACGCATCCCGAGGCTTACACGCTTTCCCGCGCTGCCATCGCCGCCAAGATGGAGGAGCTCCTCGACGCCGGCGGCACCCGCGTCCTCATGCAAGGTGGACACAACCCCCGCCTGCCCCTCGCCTGGTACGAGGAGCTGCTGCTCTGGATGCGGGCGGAGTACCCCGAAATCGAGTTGAACTGCTTCTCGCCCTCGGAAATCGATCACATCGCTCAGATCGAGGGCTGCACGATGACCGAGGTCCTGCGGCGCTTGCAAGCGGCCGGGCTCGACGGTCTCCCTGGCGGCGGCGCCGAGATGCTGGACGACGAGGTGCGCGGGCGTGTCAGCCCGAAGAAACAGAGCGCCGCCGGCTGGCTCGAGGCCATGCGCATCGCGCAATCGCTGGGTCTCGTGACCACGGCCACCATGGTCATCGGCTTCGGCGAGACGGCGGAGCAACGCGTCGGCCACCTGCTCAAGCTCCGCACTCTGCAGGACGAGAGCCTGCGCCGGCACGGGGCCGGCTTCGCCGCCTTCATCGCCTGGACGCTGCAGATCGAGAACACCTCGCTCGGTGCCAGCAAGGAACGCGGTCTCTTCGGCGCCAGCGCTCACGAATACCTGCGACTCGTCGCCCTGGCGCGGCTCTTCCTGGACAACTTCGACCACGTCCAGGCTTCCTGGCCGACACAGGGGACGAAGCTGGCGCAGGTGGCCCTGGAGTTCGGCTGCGACGATTTCGGCAGCACCATGATGGAAGAGAACGTCGTTTCCGCCGCCGGCACCAGCCTGTGCAGCGTGGCGGAGATCGCCTTGCAACGCGGCATCCAGGAGGCTGGCTACGTCCCCGCCCAGCGCGACTCGCGCTACCGCATCTTGCGACGCATCGACAAGGTCCCGGATCCCGCCGCCCCGCGCCGTGTGCGCGCCTGATCCCCATGGCAAGAACAGGCTTCGTGAAGCAAGCGCGCCTCCTCCTGCTGGCGGCAGCGTTCACGCTGCCCGCGGCGACCGCCACGGCGCAGCCTTCCTCTGGCGCCACGGACACCGTGCACGTCGAACGCAAGAAACTCACCCTGGAGGAGATTCTGGCGCGGTGCCTCCAGGGGGAGAAGACCAAGCTCGCCGGACACCGGGACATCACCTACACGCTCACGGTGCGCAGCATCCTGCACTGGAAGAAGAAGAAGGAAGTGCGCGATGCGGTCTTCAAGATGTTCGCCGACGACACCGGCTTCAGCCGCTCCGTGAAGGTCGGTGAAGAAGTTCACCGCTTCAAGCTGCAAGAAGACGCCTGGGTGCTGGACGAATCCCCTGAAAAAGACCCGAGCGTCAAGATGGAAGCCGGGGGCTTCAGCGACTTCGTCGAACTGCCGTTTTTCCTGGAAGACCAACAGGAGTTCAACTTCGAGCTACTCGATCGCACCATCGAAGCCAATCACGTCATCTTCAAGGTGGGCTTCCGGCCGAAATCCGAGTTCAAGATCCTGCCGTCCGGGATCGTCTACGTGGACACCGACGCCTACCGCATCGTCCACGAGGAGTTCACCTTCAATCAAAATCCCTTCCCCCTCCTGGTGAAGGACATGAAGAGCTTCTCCCGCCACTGGGAAGAGCTCCCGGGCGGCGAATGGGTGTTCACCCGCGTCATGCTGGAGATCGAGCTGCGCAACGTGTTCTTCGGCAAGGCGCCGGAAAACGTGGCGGTGGCGCTGCTGCGGGAAGACTTCCGCTTCGATCAGGGCTATGACGAACGCATCTTCGGGAAACGGTGACATGCGGCGTTCCTGGGCCATTCGGTGCGTGGCGGCACTCGCAGCTGCCTGGTGGGAGACGGGTGCCCTGACGGGTGCCCTGGCGAGCGGTGGAGTGCTGGTGAGTGCGGGGGTGCTGGCGAGCGCGGGGACGCTGGCACTCATGGGGACACCAGCGCCTGCGTTGGCCCAGGAGGAAGCGGACAGCACCCGGGCCCCGGTGCTGGAGACGCCGGTCACTCCGGACAGTCTTCCCCCCGAGAGTCTGCGCGAGCGCTTGCAGCGCCAGGACAAGGCCCGCTACGACCCGGAGCTCCTCCAGCCCAACCGGACTTTCCGTGACTCCGCCCTGGCGGCACTCGACTCGCTCGGGCTGGAGAAGTCGCGCAAGAAGAATCCCACGGACTTCCGCCCGGGCTTCAACTTCGGCTCGCGGCTGTGGAACTACAACCGCGTCGAGGGTTTCGTGCTCGCGGCGGGATTGGACGTCGGCAGCCGCCAGGATGAAGAGCGTGAGCCCTGGGTCGAGCTCCAGGCCGGCTATGCCTTCGGCAGCGAGAAGTTCCGGCACTACGAGGCGCTGCGCTTTCCCTTGGCGCCGGGTGATTGGGGTCTCGGTGCGCACGTCTACTACGGAGAACGCGCGGTGCCCTACGGCTCGAACCGCCCGCTCTGGAACAGCATCCGCGCCTTCGTCGGCGGCGAGGACGCGCGCGACTATCTGCGCAGCCGCGGCGGCGGTGCCTTCCTCGAGTGGCGGCGCTACCGCAGCGTGCGCCTCGCCGTCGGCTACGAGGCCGCCGAGGAAGCGAGCGCGGCGGCGACCACCAGCTTCGCCCTCTTCGGCGACATGGCGCCGGTGAACGATCCGGTGCAAGACGGCACCGATCGCGCCGTGGTCGGCAGGCTCCGCCTCGGCGGTCTGGCGCGGTACATGGCGAGGCTGGATGCAGAGCACCGCGTCGCCGGCGGCGACCTGGGTGGGGACTTCACCTACAACCGTACGGATCTGCAACTGGCGCTACGCCGCTACTTCTGGCGCCAGGAGTTCGTGCTGCGCGCCCGCTACGCCCACACCGGGGGCGACGCTCCGGTGCAACGCCTGGCCGACGCCGGCGGGCTCTCCACGGTGCGCGGCTACAAGAAGCGCGCCCAGGTGGGCGAATCGGCCTTCGCCGGCCGGCTGGAGTACCTGATTCCTTACGATCTCTTCACGCACAGCCACATCCCGGTCCTCTGGCGGCTGCGTTTCCAGTTCGTGCCCTGGGCCGACGCCGCCCGCACCTGGGACGGCGCCACCGACGCCTGGATCGCCGCCGCCGGGCTCGGTGTGCAATACTACCTCGGTCCCTTCGGAGACCCCACTTTCCTCCGCCTCGACGTGGCCTTCCCCATGGGGCCGGACCGCTCGCGGGACGTTCGCTTGGAGTTGCACTTCGTGACGGGTGTATTCTGAGGGACCTGTGCGCCGGGACCGGGGCCAGAGGGAACGAGGGAGGCTCGGGTCCGCCAGCGCTGGGGCGGAGACCCGGACGGGCGAATGCAATGCCGCCGGTGTCGGCTGCGACTGGCGGGTGAGTGTGTCATGCAAGAAATGATCGCGCGCTACAAGATCCTCGACCGCCTCGGCGCCGGGGGCATGGGCGAGGTGTACAGGGCGCTGGACACCAAGATGCGCCGCGAGGTAGCGCTCAAGCTGCTGCCACCGCAGTTCGTGAAGGACGCCGACCGCGTCGCGCGCTTCAAGCAGGAAGCGCTGGCGACCTCGGCGCTCAATCATCCCAACATCACCACGATCTTCGAGATCGACGAGGCCGACGGCAAGCACTTCATCTGCCTCGAGTTCATCGCCGGTCGCTCGCTGCGCGAGATGCTCCGCTCCGATGCACCCGACCTGCGGCAGATCCTGGACTTCGCCGCGCAGGTGGCGGAAGGGTTGCATGCAGCCCACGAGGCCGGCGTGGTGCACCGCGATCTCAAGCCCGAGAACCTCATGGTGCGGCCGGACGGCGTGGCCAAGATCCTCGACTTCGGCCTCGCCAAGCTGGGCGGCGGCCACGAGATGCCGAGCCCGAGCGCAGAGACGCTGATCCAGCAGCCCTCCCCCGGGAACGAAGGGCTGACGCAGCCCGGCATGGTCCTCGGGACGGTGGCGTACATGTCGCCGGAGCAGGCACGCGGCCAGCATGTGGATCACCGCTCGGACATCTTCACCTTCGGCAGCATCATGGTCGAGATGTTGACCGGGAAGCAGCCCTTCCAGGCGCCGTCCAGCGTCGAGGTGATGCACGCCATCATCCACGAGCCGCCACGCCTGCAGAGCCTCGGGTCCGGTCTGCCGGCGGAGCTGGTGCGCATCGTGCGCAAGTGCATGGCGAAGAATCCGAGCGAGCGCTACCAGTCGGCGAAGGATCTCGCCATCGACTTGCGGGCGCTGCTGCGCGATCTCGATTCGGGCGAGGTGACGGCGACTTACCCGTCGCAGGGTGGCGTGCCTGGGATTGCTCCGGCATCGGGCGCCGTGCCCGAAGCGCGCATCAGTCTGCCGGGGAGCGGGATGTCGTCCGGGTGGGGCACTGTGGGCGCGACGCCTACGAGCATGGCCACGCCCTTGCCCCCGCCGAGCGGTCCCCCTGGAGGCACCGCGTCCGGTGTTTCTGGAGTGGCACCAGTTCCAGCAAGGCGGCGGCTCCTCGGTCCCCTCGGCTTGGCCGTGGGCGTCGTGGCCTTGACGGCGGCGCTCGCGCTCGTCTTCTGGGGCAGACGCGAGCGCGGGAAGCCCGAGGTCCCGGCGGCGCCGCTGCAGATGACCAAGCTCACCAACTCGGGCAACGCTGGCGCGCCCGCGTTCGCCCCCAAAGGTCAGTTCATCGCCTACACCTACAACGACCCGACGACGGATCAAGTGTCGATTCGGATCCGCCAGATCTCCACCGGGACCGAGGCGGAGATCGTGCCGCCGCGTCCCGACATCGCCCTCGGCAACCTGGCCTTCACCCCCGATGGCGAATGGTTGCTCTACACGACACGGCAGCGCACCGAAGCGGTGCGCACGTTGTGGCAGGTGTCGCCGATCGGCGGCACCCCGAGAGAAGTGCTCCGCGACTTGGACAGTGCTCCTTCCTTCGCGCCCGACGGCCAGCGCTTCGTTTTCCAGCGCAGCAAGACTCCACGGGACGTCCACTTCTACACCGCGACCTTGGGTAGCTCGGAGGAACCCAAGGAGGTGCTTGCGGTGCCCGAGGAAGCGCTGGGGATCGGCGGTCCGGTCTGGTCGCCGGCAGATGAGGAGATCGTCTACACCCAGGTCGATCGGGGCGATCTCTTGCACCGCAAGCTGATGATCAGGAATCTCGAGAGCGGAGCGACGCGCGCCGTGCCCGGGCCGCGCTGGATGCAGCTCGCCGGCTATGGCTGGACAGTGGATGGCAAGGGTCTGTACGTCACCGGTTCGAAGACGTGGGTGGATCACTTGCAGATCTCGCGCATCGGGCTCACGGATGGATCGGTGCACCCGGTGACGCAAGGGTTCGACGAGCACTCCATCATCGCCATGCGGCGGGATGGCAAAGCCCTCGCCACGGTGCGAACCACCGTGGCTTCGCAGCTCTGGCACGTGCCCATGGGCGGCACGCCCGCGGCGAACGCAGCGCAGGCGCGGCAGATCACCCGCGGCACCACTTTCGTGGGCAGCCCACGCGTCTCGCCCGATGGCACCCAGATTTCCGTGGTTTCCGAGGAGGGCGGACACATGGATCTCTGGGTGATGGGAGTGGATGGATCGAACCGCCGGCAGCTCACCTTCGGTGCCGCCCAGGATTTCTCGCAGACTTGGTCACCCGATGGTCGCCGGGTCGCCTATGCCTCCGAGAGCGAAGGGGATCTGCAAGTCTGGGTGACCGACGCGGACGGCAAGAACGCGCAGCAGCTGACCCGAGTGGGGAATACGAACTACGCCCCCTCCTGGTCGCCGGACGGGAAATGGATCGCCTTCATCTCTTCGATCGAGGACAGCAGCATCCTCTACAAGATCCGACCCGAGGGCGGCGACGCCGTGCGCGTGAGCGGCAGCGCCAAAGTCATGATGCTCACCGAGTGGTCGCCTGACGGGAACTCGGTCCTCACCTGGCTATTTCCCGAAAAACCGTCGGCACAGCTCGAAGCCGGCGTTTTCCCGGCCTCGGGTGCGGGCGAGCTGCGCCGGTACCCGTTCCTGCCCCGGAGCCAATGGTCGATGCTGGGTTTGCGCTGGACGCCGGACAGCAAGAACCTGTCGACCATCGAACAGGTGGACGGCACCTGGAGCGTGCGCATCATTCCTCTGGAAGGCAGCGCGCCGCACGTCGTCGTCTCGTTCCCGGGCGAAGACGTTCTCTTCAACTATGGCTGGTCGCCCGACGGCCGCTTCCTCATCGCCCAGCGGGGCACGATGAACTCCGACATCCTGCTGCTGGAGAACTTGCCCTAGGACGAGTCCGCCGTTCGCAACGGAAGAAACGATGCTCCGCTGGCTCCCCGAGAACGTTTCGACCTACGGGGATCGCGTCGATGGCGTGATCCACCTGGTGGCGTGGATCGTGGGCGTCTGGTTCGCCGTCGCCCTGGGGCTGTTGCTGTACTTCGCGGTGCGCTACCGCCGCCCCTGGCAGCCGCAGGCGGCCTATGTGCCGGCGCGGACGCGGCGCAGCATGGCCGTCGTCCTGGTCCCGGTGGCGGCCATCCTCGTCCTCGATCTCGTCATCGAAGCGGCGAGCTCCCGCGCCTGGGACACGATCAAGATCCACATGCCCGAGCCGGCCTTGACGGTGCGTGTCATCGGCGAGCAGTACGCCTGGACCATCGTCCACCCGGGGGCGGACAACGTGCTCGACACGGCCGACGACATCACCGAGCTCAACGTCATGCACGTGCCGGCGGGAGAAGTCGTGCAGTACGAGCTGCAGGCCAAAGAGGTGATCCACAGCTTCTTCCTTCCCAACCTGCGCCTGAAGCAGGATGCCGTGCCCGGGCGCACGGTGCGCGGCTGGTTCGAAGCCACCCGTCCTGGCAAGTACCAGCTGGTTTGTGCCGAGCTCTGCGGTCTCGGGCACACCAACATGCGCGGCACGCTGGAGGTGCAGTCGCCGGCGGACTACCAGGCGTGGGTGGCGGCGGCGGCGCCCGAGGGTGGACGCTGATGGTGCGCGCGAGCTTCTGGAGACGCTGGGTCTTCTCCGTCGATCACAAGACGATCGCCAAGCAGTACCTGCTCACCGGCCTCGTCATGGCGCTCGTCGGTGGCTGGCTCGCCCAGGGCATGCGGGCCCAGCTCGCCTGGCCCTACCACGACCTGCCATTCTTCGGCGTCGTCGACCCGGCGCGCTACAACGCCTTCCTCACCATGCACGGCACGATCATGCTCTTCTGGGTGGCCATGCCCATCCTGCTCGGAGCCTTCGGCAACTTCCTCATCCCCCTCATGATCGGCGCCGGCGACATGGCCTTCCCGCGCCTCAACATGATGTCGTACTGGACCTTCCTGGCCAGCACGCTGGTGCTCCTGGCCTCCTTCTTCGTGGCGTCGGGTCCCGCCGCCGGCGGCTGGACGACCTATCCGCCGCTCGCCGCCGTCCCCGGCTACACCGGCGTCGAACGGGGTACGGACCTCTGGATCATCGCCGTGATGCTCGAGTTCATCTCCGTGCTCATGGGCGGCATCAACTTCCTCACCACGGCGATCAATATGCGCGCCCGGGGCCTGCGCATGATGGACTTGCCCCTCATGGTGTGGATGCAGCTCGTTTCCGCCGTGCTCTTCATGCTCTCCGTCGGGCCCTTGCTCGGCGGCGCCCTCATGCTCTTCCTCGACCGCAACTTCGGCAGCGGCTTCTTCGACCCCGCCAAGGGCGGCGACCCGCTCCTCTTCCAGCACCTCTTCTGGTTCTTCGGGCACCCGGAGGTGTACGTGATCCTGTTGCCCGGTCTCGGGGTGGTGGCGGAGGTGCTGACCTCCGGGGCGCGGAAACCGCTGTTCGGCTACCGGATGATCGTCTGGTCCGTGCTCGTCTCCGGTTTGCTCAGCTTCCTCGTCTGGGCGCACCACCAGTTCGTGAGCGGCATGGATCCGCGCCTCGCCTTGCCGTTCGCGGTGACCACGCTCCTCATTTCCGTGCCCTTCGCCGTGCAGCTTTTCTCCTTCATCGCCACGCTCTGGCGTGGTTCGATCCGCTACACCCCGGCCATGCTCTTCGCCGTGGGCACCCTGGCCAACTTCCTCATCGGCGGCACGACGGGGATCTTTCTGGGCGCGGCGGCTGCGGACATCTATTTCCACGACACCTATTTCGTCGTCGCCCACTTCCACTACACGCTCTTCCCTGCGGTCATCCTGGCGATGTTCGCCGGCATGTATCATTGGTTCCCGAAGATGTTCGGGAGGTTGATGCACTCGGGGCTCGGCACGGTGCACTTCTGGCTCACCCTCGTCTTCTTCAATCTGACCTTCCTGCCCCAGTTCCTCCTCGGCCTGGCGGGACACCCACGGCGGGTCGCCGATCCTTCGCAGTTCGACCTGCTGCTCGGCGGAGCGCAGCGTTACAACCTCATCTCCACCCTCGGCGCCTTCGGCCTGTTCGTGGCGCAGACCCCTTTCATTTTCAACTTCTTCTGGAGCCTGGCGCGGGGGCGGCGGGCAGCGGCCAATCCCTGGGAAGCGACGACATTGGAATGGCTGGCGGCTTCGCCGCCTGGGCATGGCAACTTTGCCGGCGAGGTCGTTGCCCTGCGCGGCCCCTACGAGTACAGCGTGCCGGGCGCAGCGCAGGACTGGCTGCCGCAGGGGAGAATTCGCGACAACGGCGCCGGCGAGTCTGAGGCGCCAGCGACATTGCGAAACTCGAGCACGGGCACGGTGGGTGGAGCGCCCCAGGACTGAGGGGAGTCGACGTGGATCCGAGTCTCGCCGGAACGCTGGAGGGAAAAGCAGCCGCCGGACCGCGGGTTCCCACCGAGAGGCTCGGCATGTGGTGGTTCCTCGCCTCGGAAGCTGCCATCTTCGCCGGGATGCTCGTCGTCTATCTCGTCAACCACCGTCCCGACTGGGCGGCGGAGAGCCACGCCCTGCAACGTGACCTCGGCGCCGTGGGGATGGCGGTGCTGCTCGCGAGCTGCGGCACCATGGCGCAGGCTGCGGCTGCAGCACGACGCGGGGCGCGGCGAACAGTTCGAAACTGGCTCGCGGCCACCATCGTCCTTGGTGTGGCCTACCTCGCCTGCACGGGCATGGAGTACGCCCGTGCGCTCGCGGAAGGGCATGGTCTCGGTACGCATCGCTTCTGGGCGCACTGGTTCCTGATGACGGGGGTGCATGCGGTGCACGTGCTCGCCGGGGTGCTGGCGATGGCGTCCCTGCTGCTCATGGACCGCCGTGGCACGAACCATGGGCGTGCCGGCACACTGGCGTTGTACTGGCTCTTCCTCGGTCTCGTCTGGTGCGTGTACTTCCCGCTCTTGTACCCCGTGCCGTAGCGGGTGCGAGGAGGTCGCTGTTGGGTTTCGAAGACGATCGTGGTGGGGGCAGGGCGCCATCGCCGGCGGTGTCGAACGCGACGCTCGGCACGGCTCTCTACGTCGGGGCCGCGCTCATGCTCTTCAGCGGCTTGATCAGCGCCACCCTCGTCCTTCGCGCCGGCGCTGGCACCTGGCCGCCCGCGGGGCAGCCACGCTTGCCGCTCCTCGTCAGCCTGGCGAACATGCTTCTCCTGGGCGCGAGCGGCTTCCTGGTATGGCGGGCGCACCGGGAGCCACGACACGCACGGCGCTTGCGAGCGCTGCAAGAGGGCGCGCTGCTCGGTGCAGGCTTCCTCTGCATCCAGGGGATCGAATGGGCCCGGCTGCTCGCGCATGGCTTGCGCGTCTCGTCGAGTCCTTACGGGGCGACGTTCTACACTCTCGTGGGGACCCACGCCGTGCATGTCCTGGGCGGGCTCGTCGCACTGCTCCTCACGGTGCGGCGGCTGCGCCAGGGTGCTGGTGACGTTGGCGCCTGTCTTTTGTACTGGGGTTTCGTCGTTCTGCTCTGGCCGGTGCTCTATGTCCTGGTCTGTTCGCATTGAGAGCAAGCCCCGGCTCCTCGCCTTGGGGCTAGCGCCTGCCGTTCTCCTGCACGAGGCAGCGGCGCGAGCTTGTCCCGCCTGTGCCGGCAGCATGAGCGGTACGGCGAAGGGTGCCTACCTCGCGAGCACGGCGGTTCTCTCGCTGCTGCCACTCGGCATCATTGCAGCAGGTGTCTGGCTCCTGCGGCGCGCCCACCGGCGGGCCAGCGTCCGGGCCGTGCCCCCGGGACAAGAAAACGCCGGGAGGACTTCCCGGCGTTTCCGGAGCGTTGCTGCCGAAGACGACGCTGCGAGCGCCTGATGACGACGCCGTGAGCGTCGGAAACCGACGCCTCTAGCGGCGGCGGAGGAAGACGCCGATGTCCACGCGCAACAGATGGTTCCCCGGCGGCAGCGGCGGCAACTCGACCGGCACGGGGTTCGCTGTCGTGTACTGCGGGTACGTCGGCATCCATTGCCACACACCCGTCACCGGACAAGTGCGGGTGACGAGCGGCGGGAAGACGTAGTACCCCGATGCATCCGTCGTCGTGCCGCGGAACACGTCGCAAGGTGACAGCAGCTGGAGCTCGGCGGACGGTAGCCCGGCCTCTCCTGGATCGAACACACCATTCTGGTCGGCGTCGAAGAAAACATGACCCTCGATGGTGAGGTTGACCGGGTTGGTGGAGTCCTCCGTCGCGATGCCGAAGTCGACCCGGAGCAGTGTGCCGTTGCCCGCCGACTTGTCCAGGATCACCTGATCCGGGGTGGTGCCCACGTACCCGGGTACGGGCTGACGAGCCACCAGCCAGGGGAGCGGGCAGCCGACGCTCTGGCCGCGGATCAGGTAGTGGCCGTCCGTGTCGGTGAAGGCGACACCCGTGACGGGGAGCATGCACTCGAGCGCGCTCGCCACGATTTGAACCTGAGCGACCCCCTCATCGGTGCGATCGCGCTGCCCGTCGCGGTCGTGGTCGAAGAAGACGAAGCCTTCGACGAAGAGCTCTGGCAGCACCGTCCGCACTAGTCCGAAATCGGCTGCGAGGAAGCTGGAGAGCGTGCCGTCGTTCTGGCGCACGATGAGCACCTGCAATTCCGCGGGAGTCGTCGGCCTGCCGCCTTCGGGAACCGTCATGGTCACGGTGTAGAGACCCGCGTCCGGGACATCGAAGCCATAACGACCGCGCTCGTCGGTGACCACGATATGCACTTGGTCCGGTAGCTGGAGCCCGACGCCGACACCAGGGATTCCCGGTTCGTCCAGGTCGCGCTGGCCGTTCTCGTTCTGGTCCTGGAAGACGACGCCTCCGATCACGCCGTCCGGGGGCGCGTACTCCACCACCAGACTGGCATGGAAGGCGAAGCTCTGCCCGCCGGTGCCGGCGAAGATCCACTCCACCGGCGTCGAGGTCTCACCGCCCGCCAGCAAACCGTCCTCGCCGTAGGTGCCGCGGTGATCGAAGAAGCAGGTTCCCGGCGGCGGCTCGATTGGCGGCGGGAGCGGCGGAATGGGTGGCTCGGGCGGCACCGAGTCCGCGGGCGAAGCTCCAGGCCTCGGCACGCCGGAAGCTCTGCGTGGGCCAGGGTCGGTGGAATCGCCCGGGACCTCGAGGGGGCACATCGCGTTGTCCGGATGCACCGAGTCGGGTTGAAAGTGAGACACCAGGACCCCCGAAGGTCCGGGCACTGTCTCGTTGCCGGTGTTGCGAATGGCGACACGCGCGTGCAGCAGCCCCTCGATGTCGAACTGCACCTCGGTGGCCACTAGGCGCAGGAAGGGCTCGGGCTCGCCGGAAGGGGAGTCGACACGGAACACGAGCTCCCCGGAGCCGGGGTTGAAGTTGCCCTGAAATTCGGTGTCCCCGCTGGGGGTAGGACCGGGGGTCATTTGATCCGCACAGTGGGGGAGAAACAGCAGCAGGGGGAGAGCCCAGAGGGCGACGAGGGGGGCCGAACGCACGCTCCGGAGCGGCCGGATGCGCATCTTCGGGTTCATCTTTTCCTTCTCCTTGGTGGCGCCCGCCGCGTGCGGGTAGACGGCAGGCCCGAGAATCTCATGGCGGTCGAATCAACAGCCGGGTGGTGACTTTCAATATACGCCCCGGCTCCAGGGGGTGCAACGCGACGGCGGAACTCAAGGGCGGGCAGGAACTTGCTCCGGAGGAGGAGCGAGCGTCCAATCGGTCCAGCCGAGGTTCTTGCCGGGTTGCGTCGGCTTCCCATCCCAGAAATGGGTGCCGTAGACCGAGTCGACTAATGGCGCCAGCCAGGTATCGTCCCCGGTGGGCGGGTATTGAGCCTCTTGCTGCAGCCAAGTGAAGGCGCGGAGCAGCGCCCGGTCAGACCACTCCCAGACGTCGTACCCGGCGCGATGCAGGATCATCGCCTGCGTGAGTGCACCCTGCAGCGCGCCGTAGACATAGTTCTCGTGCGGCGGCGGCCAGGTGAAGCCGCCGCCGGCGCGGCGCTGGTCGTCGGGAAGCACGCCGTCGAGGGAATGGCCGTCGCGGCTCGCCCCCTTGGGATTGATCCCCACTGGATGGTCCCGGTCGGCTTGCCAGCCGAGCTCGCCGAACTCGAAGTCGGCATAGGCGCTCCGGTCCCCAAGCCAGCCCCGGAAAACCTGTGCCGTCCGCTCCATCTCGGCGCGATCACCCAGGTAGGCGGCGACGGCGGCGCGGCTGGCGCCGGCGTGGGTCCCCCAGTTATTCGGACGTCTTTCGTGCGTCGAACGCAGCGACTCACCGCGCAGCTCCTTGCCCAAGAGATCGCGCAACCAGGCTCGGAAGCGCGCGTCTTCCTCCGGTGGCAGATGCACCAATTCGGCGGCGATGACATAGGCCGCGAGCTTCCGGCCCACGGCGAGGGTGCGCGCCCCTTTCTCCGTGCCGATGACCGCATGGATGGCATCGACGACCTGGTAACGCAGGTCATCGTTACCGGTCCTGGCGGCGACGAGGGCCTTGGCGAGAACGCGCACGTTGGTGTGCTCGTCTTGATCGGAGAGATTCGGATGTTCCGCCGGTTGCTGCGCTTCCTGGAAGAGCTGCTCCCAGGAGGGGCCTTCGGTGGGAAGGGAAGCGAGATCCTTTGGGCTGATCCAGATACCGTCCATCTGCAGCGTGCCCGCGCTCTCGCTCTTGCAGCCCAGGGCGAGCCCGACCACTGCCAGCCATGCTGCTATGTGGCGCTTCGTTCCATGGGTTCGTCGCATCGCTGGCCGCACCTCCTGCACGGTTCACATGCTGCTCGCGAAGGAGCAGATCGGGGGAGTGTAAGGAGGGAAGGGAGCGCGAGCAAGAGCGGCGGCAGCCATGCTGGACTTGCTGACGGTCCCGGCGGCATGTGAGAGTGGTCGGGAACGGGCAAGGAGTGGCCGTGAAGTTCAACTGGTTCCTGAAGCAGATCGAGCTGCGCGAGCCGGTGAGCGACCTCACCTGGGATGGTCGCCTGTTCGTCGTCCATGTCATCAACAACTTGAACGTGGGCGGCGCCGAGCACTTCCTGGTGCAGCTCATGCGCGCCCAGATCGCTCTCGGCTGGCACGTCGGCGTGGTGACGCTGACCGAACCGAACCCCCTGGCGCACGACATCTACGGCAGCGGCATCCTCTACCGCGGCTGCGCTCGCTCACGCCTCAACGATCCGCGGCTGCTCTTCGATCTGCTCGCGCTGATGCAGCGCTTGCGTCCCGACGTCGTGCACACCCATCTCTTCTATGCCGACACTTTCGGGCGCGTGGCGGCGCGGCTCGCCGGCATCTCTGCGCTGGTGAGCACCGAGCACAGCACCGAAGGCTGGGCGCTGAGCGCCAAGCGCCGGACGGTGATGCGCTGGACGACCCCGCTCTGCCGGCGGCTGGTGGCAGTCTCCGAGGCCGTGCGCCAGAGCGCGGCGGCACGGCTGCGTGTCCCGGCGGCGCGCATCGTCGTCATTCCGAACGGCATCGATGTCGCGGCGCTCGTGCAAGCGCAGCCGCTCCCCCGCGCCGATCTCGGCGTGGCGGCGGATCCCTTCGTCATCGGTTGCGTGGGCCGGATGGTGGCATCGAAGGGGTACGACACGCTGCTGCGCGCGGTGGCGCGTCTCGAGGGTGCGTCGGCTCACCCAGCAGGGGAGCAACCGAGAGGCGTGGTGGCGGGGAATGCGAGCTCCGTCCAGGTCCTGATGATCGGCGATGGTCCAGAACGCCGGGCCCTGCGCGAGCTCGCCGTGCGGCTGGGCTTGGAAGGGCGGGTCCGCTGGCTTGGCGTCCGCGCCGACGTGCCGCGCCTCCTGAAGATGCTCGATGTCTTCGTCTTGCCTTCCACCTACGAAGGGCATTCGATCGCCTTGCTGGAGGCGATGGCAGCCGGCTGCCCCTGCATCGTGAGCGACATCCCGGAGATCGTGGAGACCGTGGGGGAGGCGGCGTTGCGTGTGCCGCCGCGGGACGAGGGTGCCCTCGCCGTGGCGTTGCAGGAGCTGTGGCAGGATCCCGCCCGCCGCACCGGGCTCGGCGCCGCGGCGCAGCAGGCGGTGCAGCGGTTCTCGATCACGGCGTCGGCGCAGAGTTATTCTTCCGTGTACCAGGAGATCCTCGGTACGAGGCACACACCGGCGGCGCGGGAACGAGGCGAACCGAAGTAAAGGTGACGGGCCGCCCGCTGAGCTCGAACGTTCGTGCAGTGAGCGAAGTCAACAGCGCAAGACAAGGAGGGCTACGATGAGCGCGCTTGGAAGAGGGCTGGTATCGATCGTATTCGCCGGCGCCGTGGTAGGGGCTGCCATCACGTTCGCTCAAAGCGATCTCGCAACCCTCTCCACGATCACGCCGCCAGAGCAGAAATTCATTCCCAACCCAGCGCCTCC
>DASRJW010000032.1 GCA_035649275.1 Candidatus Krumholzibacteriia bacterium | reverse complement strand
GCGCTGGAACCCGGGCTCCACCTTCGAGGTGAGCCCGACGCACGCGGCCGTCGCCGACCTCCGCTTCGCCGAGGACGGCAGCCTGTGGGTACTCTCCGGGCGGGGCATGTGGGAGCACGAGCCCGGCGTCTTCGCCAGCTACGACGTCTACGACAAGCAAGGACGCTTCGTGCGTCGCGCCCACATCCTCCTCGACGGCGACGCCGGTGAGGATGGAGTTTTCTTCGCGGGCAATCGTCTGTACCGGGTCACCGATCTCTTCGGCGCCGCCATCGCCGCCTTCAGCAGCGGTGGGACGGGCGGCGAGACCGAACAGCCGGAGTCCGACCCGGTCACCCTCATCGCCTACGAGTTGGGGCCGAGTGGTGCCGGCAAGACGGGAGCCGCCGCCGCGAAGAAGTGAGCCGCCGGCCTCGGCGGCTCCAGCTCTGGCCGGCGCGTTTCTAGGGCAGGCGGGCCAGGTCGCACTCCGCCGCGATGGAGCCGAAGGCCGGCCAGTTGCCTCTTTCCACCACCTGCGTGAAGATCTCTTTCGCCCGCGCCGTGTCGCCGTTGCAGAGGTGCCAGTTGCCGACGCCGTAGCCTTGGGTCACCAGATCCAGGTCGCTGGCTTCTGCGCTGGCGAGGAGCGATTCCGGCGGAACCTCACCCTTGTACATCAAGAGACGTCGGTGGTAGGCGCGGTTTTCCAAGATCTCCATCCCGGCATGGATGGGCTCGAGGACACGGCGTGCTTCGTCGTCTCGCCCGAGGCGCCGGTAGGTCATGTAGAGCCAGTCGCTCGTGGCGCAGCGCATGTCGTCGTTGGTCGAGAACTGCATGCACTCGCGATAGCAACGCAGCGCCGCCTCGAAGTCGCCCCGGAGATAATGCGCCAGACCCAGGTGGTACCAGATGTTCGAGTGCGTGGTGCTCCGCGGGATGTTGTAAGCATTGGGCGCGCCGTCCGGCTCGATGGCGTCGGGTAGGTTGCGGATGAGGACGGTCGCTCTCTCCAGGTCGGCGATGGCCTTGTCGAACTCGCGCACTGTGATCCAGCGGTGGCCGCGGTGGCGGAGGAGCTGGTGGGACGTAGGCCAGCGCTCGAGGCCGCGGCTGTAGACGGCGATGGCCTCTTGGTAGTGCCCGAGGTAAGCCAGGCGTCGGCCCAGCCAGACAACGCTCTCCGGATCATCCGGGTTCTGCGCGCAAGCCTGCTCGGCTGCAGCCAGATTCGCCTTCAGGACCGCCTGCTGTTCCGCCGTGAGCTCAAGCGGGTACAGAGGCTTGCCGAAGAGCGAGAGCGCTTCCGGCTCCCGCGGTGCCACGGCGACCGGGGCCTCCCGCTCCGGCGGCTCGGCTTCCTGGGGGCTCGATCCGGCGGCAAGGGCTGTAGCCGCCAGGGCCAAGACACATGACTGCGTCCGGATCGACATCGTCTATCCAAGTTCCATGCTAGCGCAGGATGGTCCAACGGCGCGCCGCGGCGGCGCCAGCCGCGGTCTGGAGCCGAACCGTGTAGATTCCCGAGGCCAGAGGCGGCGGCCGCCACGAAACGAGGTGATCTCCCGCGGGGAGGGTCGTGCTCGCGCTGCGCGCGATCCTGCGGCCGGTGACGTCGAAGAGCTCGATGTGGACCTGCTCGCTCCACGGCACGTGCACCGGGAAGTACGAGATGGACACGCCTCGCGCCGGGTTCGGACGCGGCGTTCCCAGTCCAAAGCCACTGTGTGCCAAGTCCTGGGGGCCGGTGGACGTCGGCGAATCGACGTACACATAGGTGAGACGCAGAGTCGCGAGGATTCTCCACTGATCATGGGAAACGCTGACTGTGGAATTGCACTCCGCGACGCTGCAAGTCACCTCGAGTCCGGCGGTATTCGACACCTCGATCTGGATCGTGCCCTGACCGATGAAGGGCGTGAGGTTCGGATCGGGCGCCCCCACCAGGTTCGCGCTCGCAGAGGCGCTGTCGGTCAGCTCACCGAAATCGTAGGTCTGGAGCGGGGCGATCGCCGCCGTTTGCGCATCAGATAGGAGCATCGAGGTGACCAGGTTGGCGGGAGCGGCCGCCTGCACGGTGCTCGTGAGCCCGACCGTGACCGTGTTGTTCACAGCCGCATTGTTGTCCGCCTGCACATGGAACAACCATGTACTGGTGTCGAGCAGCTCGAGGACGACGTCCAGCAGCGGTCGGGAGCCGCCGAGATCGTCGAACTGGGCGAAGAACAAGGTTCTGCCGCCGCTCGGCCCCAGGTAGTCGAACGATTGCTCTTGGATGATGGGGGGAGGACGATCCAGGAGCTCGCGCCCCCCAATGCTCGCGGCCTCCGCCCGGCCCACCAACATCAGCAACGCCGCACCATGCAGGATTCGGGAATCGGGCCGGCGCACGAGGGGGCGTAGGAGCCAAAGCAAAACACGAGGGAGGGCAGCCGCCAACATCATGGGCTCCATTCAGGAGATTCCCAGAACGCCCTGCTTTCAAGCCCACGACATGATAGTCGAGCCCCTCGAACACGTCCACGCCGTTGTCACAGGCTCGTGAAGGATGATGGAGAGCCCTACCCTGCCGAGTCGATCGATCTTGGGGGTCAACGATTGCCGGAACGCCGCCGAACGGGGAAAACCACCCAGGCTCGGCAAGAGATCGGTCGGTGAGGAGGGGTGCGCCCTGCGAAAGCAGCGTGCATTTCGTACCGCGAGGCTCCCCACCGCGTCTGCTGTACAATCGGGACGCGCCCAGCTCCATGTCGAGCCTGTTCGAGCGGCGGTTCGTACCGCCGGGCGCGGATTTCCGAGTGTCGTTAGATCGCCACGTGCTTCCGTTCTCCCCCCGGACCGCCGGCGTCCTGCGCGCCTGGGTCTCGCTGCTTCTGGCGGCGGCCGGCCTCGCAGGCTTGGTCGCCCGGGCCGGGGCCCAGACCTACGCTTGCATCGGCTCCTGGGGCGTCCAAGGCTCGCAGAACGGCCAGTTCTTCGACCCCACGGGGATCGCCATCGACCGGGCCGACAACATTTACGTCGTCGACTCGCAAAACCACCGGGTGCAGGAGTTCGACTCGGACTGCCAGTTCGTCCTCTCCTGGGGTGGATGGGGGCCGGGACGAGGAGAGTTCGACGGCCCCGTCGGCATCGCCATCGATGCGAACGGCAACATCTACGTCGCCGATCGCGGCAACAGTCGCATCGTCAAGTACGACTCGAATGGGCGGGTGCTTCTCTCCTGGGGGTCCTTTGGCTCGCGCAAGGGTCAACTGAACTGGCCGCTGGGCCTCGCGGTGGACGCGCAGAACTTCGTCTACGTCGCTGACTACCACAATCATCGCGTGCAGAAGTTCGACTCCCAGGGCCGCTACCAGCTGCAATGGGGCACCGAGGGCACCGGCAACGGGCAGTTCCTCGAACCGGTGTCGGTTCTGGTGAGTCCCGATGGCGTGGTCTACGTCGGCGACTTCGGCACCAATCGCATCCAGAGGTTCGACGACCACGGCACTTTCTTGGGCGCCTGGGGCAGCAGGGGCAGCACCGCGGGCCGGTTCTCCGGCATCGGCGGCATGGCCATGGATCGCAACGGGCGCGTGTTCGTGGCCGACATGGGGAACCACAGAGTGCAAGTGTTCGACGCGAGCGGCGGCTACTTGACCCGCTGGGGCGCCTGGGGCAAGGGCGAAGGCCAGTTCGATACTCCTGCCGGCATCGCGCTCGATTCGCGCGGCAGCGTCTACGTCACCGATGCAGTGAACTCGCGGGTGCAGCGCTTCGTCGAAACCACCGCCGCCACCTCGACCACCTGGACCCGGCTGAAGAGTCTCTACCGCTGATCAGTGGCCGCGTTTTTCCTGCAGCAAAGACTGCAGGCGACCGAGCCGCTCCGGATCGTCATTGAGGTCGAAGTAGTACCACTTGAAGGTGGCGAGATCGCGGGCGAGGGCGTCGGCCGAAAGGCTCGGGGCTCGGCGCAGGTATTCGTCCAGGTACGCCGGGAAGTCGACGAACTCCACCTCCTTGCACCGCCGCACCTGCTCCATGAGACGCCGGTCATAGGTGACGATCTCGCCCAGGATGTCGCCGAAGCGGATGCGCGCGAAGTCCTTCTTCGGTTGGGTGCCGGGTTGCAAGATCATGAAGCGCACCTGGCGCTGGAATAGGTACTGCATCGTCGGTTGCCGTTCGTGTCCCGGGCGGCCACGGCTCGGCAGCGGCGCGCGGGCGATGGTGCGATCAGTCAGGCCGTGCATCTCGATGGCGACGGGGAAGCGGCCGTAGTAGGCGAGCATCGCCTGGGCACCGAGGACGAGGAAGGCCGCGTCGGACGAGCCCAGACAGGAGGCGATGAGCTCTCCATGGGCGCGCCGCGCTTTGACGTCCGCCAACGGATAGAAGGAATGTTCGTCCACGATGCCGCGCGGCATCTTGGGCCAGCGCATGGTTCGCTCCCGCCAGATCCCGCCCGCCAAGGTTGCCAGGATGAGGAGCGTCGCCAAGGCCGTGCGCGCCGTACGCGCTTGCCGCACCGCGTGCTCGGCCAGGAGGGCGAGGAAGGGCGTCGCCGGTAGGAGGAAGCGGGCGAACATGAAGTCGCCGCCCACATACGCCGTGGTGAGAACGATGACGAGGGCGTGTGCCGCTGCCAGGAGAAGGGGGCGCGGTGCGCGGGAGCGCGCCACCAGTGCCATGCCGGCGAGAGCGGCGATGCCGAGGGCGGCGTAGTAGCGGCCGAACAGGCCGACGTAGAACCACCCTTGGCCCCAGCGCGCGTGGGCGGCCGACTTGGCGTAGTAAGCGTTGGGCAGGATGTCGTGGTAGTACGCGAGTCGCCAAACGTAGAGCGGTGCCACGAGGAGAGCAGCGATGCAACCGGCGCGCAGGAGGTCGCGGCGTGGGGTGCGGGTCAGAGTCGCGAGGGCTACACCTAAGTGCAGCAGACCTTCGGGACGCAGCAGGGCAGCGCCGGCGTAGGCCGCCATCGCTGCGTCTCGCGACCGTGAGCCACCGCCGGCGGCGAGCAGGGAAAAGCCGAGGAGGAGGAAGAAGCCATACGCCGCCGTCTCCAAGCCGCCGCTCGCGAACACGAGCGCATCCCGATGCACCGCCCAGAGGGCGGCTGCGACGGGAAGGGCGAAAACCACTGCCTTCGTCTTGTTCCCCGCCTGCGATCCCTCGACCGCCGTCTTGCTGCGCCCGGCGGAGCGATCCGCCGACTGCTTGCGGCGCGGCGCGGGGAATGCCCCTGCCGGCCAGAGGGTTTGACTGGCGCGGAGCAACAGCCAGAGGGTGGCGAGATGGAAGGGCAAGGGGAGCCACGTACCGACCACCACGGGATCGATGCCCAGTCGGGCGAAAAACCAGAGCAGGATGGTCCAGAGGAAATGAGTGTAGCCCTCGACGTGCTCGCCGGCGTTGTAGACGAGGCCGAGGCCGGCATTCGCATTGCGGACGTAGCGCAGGGTGATGAAGGCGTCGTCGCAGATCCAGGGGCGCATGATCGGCGGTATCGCGCCGGCCACGAGGAGCGTGACGACCAGGAGGAGATAGACGAAGCGAGCACGCACGCTGGCTCCAAGCGTCCGGCGCCACTGGGTGCGCCCTACACCGAGCGGGCGGCCCCCACTCCGGCAACGTAACCGCTCGCCCAGGCCCACTGGAAGTTGAAACCACCGAGCCGGCCATCCACATCGCAGATCTCGCCGCAGAGGTGCAAGCCGCTCTGCCGGCGCGATTCCATCGTCTCCAGGCGGAGCTCCGCCAGCGGCACGCCGCCGGCAGTCACTTCGGCGACGGCGAAGCCGCGGCTGCCGGTGACAGGGAGGTGCATCGCGGTGAGCAGGTTCACCAAGGCGCGGCGCGCCTCACGGGGAAGGGCGTGCCCGGTGGCGTCTGCGGGCACCTCTGCCGCGGCGCACAAAGCCCGCGCCAGACGCTCCGGCAGCAGCCGCGCGAGCCAGCCCGCCGGTCTCAGGTCTTGGAGAGACTGCAAAGCGCCATCGATCTCCGCGGGCGTCTGCCGGGGAAGCCAGCAGACGTGCAACTTCACCCCTGCATCCTGGTGCAGCGCGTCCAGATAGTGTCGGCTCATGTCCAAGACGGCGGGGCCGGAGACGCCGAAGTGCGTGCAAAGCAGCGGTCCGGTGGTTGCCGCGAGGCGCTTTCCCGGGCCCGAACGCAACTCGAGGGTGACGGGGACGGCGATGCCGCGGAGCGCGGTGAGGAAGTGCCCCCGCGGTAGCGTCAGGGGCACGAGCCCCGGAAAGAGCCGCGTCACTTCGTGCCCGAGTTGGCGCACCCAGGTATACCCCGCCCCATCGGAACCCGTCTTCGGGACACTGAGACCCCCGGTGGCGACGACGACGCGGTCCGCCTCCACGCTTCCCCACTCCCCGGAAACGCGGAAACGCCGGCGCTCCGCGCCGACAAGCGGCGGGAGAGCGGTGATCTCCTCGACGCGCCGCGGGTGGGCGATGGTGACACCGCGAGCGGTCGCTTCGCGCAAGAGCGCCTCGAGCACGGTGCGCGCGCGGTCATCGGTGGGGAAGAGCTTGCCCGTCGGTTCACGTTTCAACGCCACACCGAGAGCGCGGAAGAACTCGAGGGTTTGCTCGATGTCGAAGCGGCGCAGCACCTTCCGGATCGCCATGGGGGAAGAGCCGCTGAAATCGTTCTCGTCCACCTGCGTGTGGGTGACATTGCAACGACCACCGCCGGAGATGAGGATCTTGGCACCGAGACGGCGGGCCCCATCGAGCAGCATCACCTGTGCTTCGGGCGCAGTGCGGCGCGCCCAGATGGCGGCCATGAGGCCGGCCGCGCCCGCTCCCACCACACAAATCTCCATCGGGATACGGTACCCTCTCCTCGTACCGCTGGAAGCCCAGAAATAGAGTCGTCTCCGCTGGGGCGCCGGCGGAGCCGTGGCGAGGAATCTCGTGCCCCAGGGCGAGTTGCTTCCAGGACTGGCACGTTGTATGCGCGCGTCGCGGGTAAATACCAAGGAGTTTCCACATCTTCCGCGCGAGGGCAGGCGTCATGACCACCCTGCAACGGACTTCTGAATCCCGCAACGCCGGGAGCCGCAGACCGATTCTCACGCTGCTACTCATCGTGCTCTCGTTGCTCACCACGGCGCTGGCGTGCGACTTCCTCGTCAACGATGGCAGCCCCTCGGCGCCGAGCGATCCGCCGGCGCCGCCGGGCCCCGGCCCAGGTCCGGTGTCGGCGACGCTCACGCGCGCTCCCTACCTGCAATCCCTCGGTAGGACGGCGGTGATCCTCGCCTTCCGTACGCTGGAGGCGGTGGCAGCAACAGTGGATTACGGCGCGACGCTCGACTACGGCGCCTCGGTGACTGGGCCCGTGACGCAGACCCATGCCATCGAGATACAGAATCTGGAGCCCGGCCAGCGCTACTACTATCGGGTGCGGGCGAACGGCGAGAACCTGGCGGGTGGCAACACCTACTTCTTCGACACCGATGCCGGCCCCGCCGACGATCAGTTCAGCTTCTTCGCCACCGGCGACATCGGGGACCCGGGCGGCGAACAGGAGCTGACCGCGCAGCGCATCCTGCAAACGAGCCCGCGCGCCGAGATCGGCCTGTTGCTCGGCGACATCGTCTATCCCGACGGCGAGGCGGCAGATTACGATGCCAACCTGATGCGGCCCTGGGCGCCTCTCTTGCGCAACGTCGCCGTCTGGCCGGCCCTCGGCAACCACGACTGGCACGTGGACCCGGAGACGAACTTCCGCCTCCAGTGGTACCTGCCCAACAACGAACACTATTACTCGTTCGACCGCGGCAACGCGCACTTCATCGCCCTGGACAGCGCTTCCGGGTCGATCTACGACCGTACTCGCCAGGTCGCCTGGCTGCGCGCCGATCTGCAAGCGCACCGCAACGCCGCCTGGACCTTCGTCTACTACCACCACCCGGGTTACACGTGCACCTACAAGGGCTACGACAACGACATCATCGCGGTCTTCCACCCGGTGTTCGACGAGTTCCACGTGGACATGGTCTTCATGGGCCACGCGCACACGTACGAGCGTCTGTATCCCCTCCGGGGCAGTGACACGCCGCTCGACGTGGACCAGGAGCCCCATTACACGAACCCGAGCGGCACGATCTACATCATCAGTGGTGCAGGCAGCAAGAACGAAGGAACCACGACGCCGGATTGTGCCATCAACGCCGTGTCCATCGACCGCACCATCTTGTTCACCCACGTCACGGTGAGCGGCAACACGGTCCGCGTGCGCACCATCCAAAGCCAGACGGGGAGTGTGCTCGACGACATGACCGTGACCAAGACGGGGGTCTGAGGCGCTGAGTGCTCGGCGGCTCCCTCAGCGTCCGGTGGCGAGCACGCCGCCCTTCGAGGCTCGCCGATAGACCTCGACATAGCGCGGCACGATCGCGTCCCAGGAATAGAGCTGCTGCACCCGCAAAGAGCAGCTCCGTGCCCGGCGTACCGCGATCTCTTCGTGGTCGAGGACCCACTCCAGCTGGCCCGCCAGCGCCTCCGCATCGCCAGAGCGAAAATACATACCGTCGTTCCCCAGCACCTCCCGGTTCTCCTGGATATCGCTGCAGACGATCGGAGCTCCGGCCGTCGCCGCTTCCAGGAGGACCATCGACATTCCCTCGAACAAGGAGGGATGGATCAGGCAGGTGGAGTGCGACATCAGGTCCGTGAGGACGGCGGGCTCGTCGACGAAGCTTTGGAAGCGCACGTTGGCCCCCGCCATCTCCCGCAACTGCTGCGTGTAGGCCGGAACCTGACCGTCATCGCCGACGACGAGCAGCGGCATGTTCAGGCGGTTCACCGCCGCCAGGGCGAGATGCACCCCCTTGGTCGGGTCGATGCGCCCGGCCACCAGGAGGAAGTAGCGCCCCGGCGACAATCCATGCCGGGCGCGGATCACTTCGCCGCCATCCCCTGCCGGGCGGAGAGGGGCGGTGCCGTTCGGGATGTGGAGAACCTGGCAACCGTACTGCTCCTGGAGTTCGCGGGCATGCTGGGCCGAGACGCTGGTGATCGCTGTCGACAGGCGGGTGAAGGGGACGTTGCTGAGTCGCATGAAGAAGCGAGCGCCGGCGCTCCATTTCGCCCGCCGGTAGGCGAAGCCGTGGCTGGTCGATACCACGCGGTAACGCAGGCGCAGGATCGGTAGCAGGAACCCCGCTTCCAGGTGGTGGAGGTGGATGAGGTCGTAGCGCCCGAAGACGAGAGCGTGCAGGCCTGCCAGCAAGTTCAAGGAGAGGGGGCGCAGGTGTTTGCCGGGAAGCACGCGCAGGCGGAGCAAGCGCACCCCTGGGACAGCGTCGTTCACGGAGCGCGCACGGTCGCAGTACACCGTCGCCTGCACGCCGAGCGGCGCCAGCCGCGTGACGATCGCCTCCACGACACGGTCCGCACCGGCCCGGGAGGGCAGCCCCTTGATCCCGATGTAGGCTACTTGCATGTCCGCCTCGGCGCCAAGGCGAAGGCTCGGAAGGTGATGCGATCCCCTGTTCCCGGTCCTTCTCCTCAGGCGGAAAGCAATTGGTGAAACAAGGTCTCCAGTTTAGAGACGTGCTTTTCTTCCGCGTACGTCGTTTCGGCCAAGGTCCGCACGCGAATGGCGGCGGTTTCGATCTCCCTCGGGTGGTCCAAGAAGTGGGTCAGGCGCTCCGCGAGGTCGGTGGCGTTGCCGGGCTGGAAGAGCCAGGCCGTCGAGTGCTCGCCGACGCAATCTGCCAGAGACCCGAGGTTCGAAGCGAGCACCGGCGTGCCGCAGGCCCAGCTCTCCAGGAGCGCGTTGGGGAGGTTCTCGTACATGCGCGAGGGTAGTATCGTCAGCGTCGCCCGGCCGAGGAACTCCACCAGCTGTGGACCTTCGAGTTCCCCCACCACCTCGACGACCTCCTCCAGCCCGCGCTCCCGGATGCTCCGCTGCAGCGCCTGCACATGCCGCGCCTCCCCAGAACCGGCGATGCGGAAGCGCAAGCGCCGTGTCGGGCTGTTGCGCCGCATCAGGTCCAGGGCGTCGAGGACGACGACCAGGCCCTTGGTCGGATGGATCCTGCCGGCATAGGCGATGTAGGAGTCACGCTGGCCTGCCGGGTCGGGTCGGAAAGCGGCGGTGTCCACCGGGGAGGGGATCCAACGCAGTCTGCTCTCCGCGAACCCGGCCTCCCGCATCTTGTCGTACATGAAGCGGGAAGGCATGACGAAGACATCGATCAGGTCGAAGTAGCGGCGGTAGCGGTGGAACCAGGTGGCGAGAGCGTTCAGGCTCGAAACCGCGAAGCTGTGCTGCACGCAGCGGTAACGAATGCTGGGCCACAGATTGCCGCGCATACAGAGGGTGCACGGCTGGGAGTTGCGCGAGCAATGCCCTTCGGGACAGAGCACGGCATAGTCGGACAGGCGCACCACGATCGGGAGCCCGGCGCGCTTGAGTCCGACGAGGAGGGCGGGTGAGAGCTTGCGCAGGTAATTGAGGACGTAGGCGAGATCGGGGGCGGTGTCGGCCGCCATCCTCCCGATCGCACGCTCGACCTCGCGGGAGTAGAACAAGCGCTCCAAGGTCCGCAGCAAGGTGGACGGCGTGGATGTGTGTTCGCGGAAGTAGATAGAGTCGGCCGATCCCAGCGGCCGCACGAAGTACTTGTCGCTGGGTGTCGGCAGGTTCTTCCGGTAACGGATCGAGAAGGGCAAGATCTCGTGGCCCCGGGCCTCGAGTGCCCGGGCGGCGTTGAACAGGTAGCGTTCGGAACCGCTCGACAGGAAGTACCGGTAATTCGCCAGTAGAATCCGCATACAGAGAAAGCATACCGTCTGGCGGGCGAGACGTGAAGGTTCGCGGCTGACTGGGCACTCCGGCGCGACGTATAATGGGTCTCCCGATGCGGCGCTCGCCTCCAGGTGGTCGCGTCGGGCTGTCGGCGTGTGCGAATCGAGACCCATGGGGAAGGAGGAACCGATGGACTACAACGAGATCAAGAAGATGACCGCAGTCAAGCTGCGCGAGGTCATCGCCGCGAAGTACCCCGATGAAAAGGGCCTCGTGGGCTTGAAGAAGGAGCAGCTCGTCGATCTGCTGGCGACCAAGCTCGGGCTCGACAAGCATGCCCATGGCACGGTGGGCATCGACAAGACGGCGATCAAGCAGAAGATACGGGCGCTGAAAAAGGAGCGCGCGGAGCTGCAAGCCTCGGGCGATGCAGAGAAGCTGCGGCAGATTCGCCACGCCATCCACAAACAGAAGCACATCCTGCGGCGCGCGGTCCGGGAGGCGGACATCGCCGCGGCACACGGGAAGGCTTAGGGCTCCTCGCACCACGAGGCTTTCGTGGCCTAGCGTTCGGCTTCTCTGCTGGCCTAGCCCCGGAACATGATGGTCCGAAGCCACCAGTAGGGCGGTGTCGGCTCGACGCCGTATTGTTGCCTAACGCGCCGGGATTCCCTGCCTGGTGTCGAACCTCCGGTTGGAGAAATGTGAGAGGTCCGGCCAGCTTCCCGTCGAGCGGAAAACATCGAGAGCTCTGGCACGCTCGATCGTCGAACCACCGGTGGAGAACAGTGAGCGGTCCGGCCCGGTTCCCCCTCGAG
>DASRJW010000031.1 GCA_035649275.1 Candidatus Krumholzibacteriia bacterium | reverse complement strand
GCGGGCGTGCCGAGAGCGATCACCTTGCCGTGGTCGACGATGGCCACGCGGTCGCAGAGACGCTCGGCCTCGTCCATGTAGTGCGTCGTGAGCAGGGTCGTACCGCCTCCGCTGCGGAAGTTGTCGACCAGCTCCCAGAGCTGGCGCCGGGATTGCGGGTCGAGCCCCGTCGTCGGCTCGTCCAGGAAGAGCACCTCCGGGTCGTTCACCAGCGCACAGGCGACGGAAAGCCGCTGCTTCTGACCCCCCGAGAGCTTCATCACCCAGGCATCGCGCTTCTCCTCCAGCTGCACGCGCCGGATGACCTCGTCCGGTGTCGGACCGCGGCGGTAGAAGCTGCGGAAGAGGCCGATCGTCTCCCGCACCGAATACTTGTCGTAGAAGCGCGTTTCCTGTAGCTGGATGCCGAGCCGCTCGCGGAGCGCCCGGTCCTGCCCGGTCCTCCAGGTCTGGCCGAGGACCTCGACCGTGCCGGCATCGGCGCGGTTCAGACCTTCCAGGATCTCGATCGTCGTGGTCTTGCCGGCGCCGTTCGGCCCCAGGAGGCCGAAACACTCGCCGCGACGCACCTCGAGATCAAGGCCATCGACGGCCAACACGGATCCATAACGTTTCGTCAACCCGCGGCACAAGAGTGCCGTGAGGTCGCTGGCCACAGTGGGCTTCATGATGCAGGGAACGATACGTCCAGCGTGAGGATCCCGCAACGTGCGCAGCCGGCGCGCGAACCCCGGGCTCTGGTCAGGGTTCCGGGGGTCATGGTAGGCTTGTTGCGGCCCCCGCCAGGATGTCAGCGATGGACGGAGGGCCTGCCCCGTGCGCCGTCCATCCCCGTCCGACCCAACCCGAGGACTTCGCCCATGGCCACGGCCCCGAGTTCCGCGTCGAACCGCAATGCCGCGTCGACGCCGCCTGCGGCCCCCGCCGTCGAGATGTCCATCGTCATCCCGCTGCTCGACGAAGAGGAGAGCGTCCCGCACCTGTACGAGCAGCTCGTCGCCGCCTTGGACAACGTGGGGCGCAGCTGGGAAGCCATCCTGGTGGACGACGGCTCCACGGACCGCACCTTCGAACTCCTGGCGGAGATCGCCGAGCGCGATCGCCGCATCCGGGTCCTGCGCTTGCGGCGAAATTTCGGCCAGACTGCGGCCATGGTGGCGGGCTTCGACCACGCCCGGGGCAAGGTCGTGATCCCCATGGACGGGGACCTGCAGAACGATCCGAGCGACATCCCCTTGCTCCTGCAGAAGATCGACGAAGGCTTCGATGTCGTGAGCGGCTGGCGCAAGAAACGGCAGGACAAGGCATTGCTGCGGAGGGTGCCCTCGCGCCTGGCCAATTGGTTGATCGGCCGGGTGACCGGGGTCAAGCTGCACGACTACGGCTGCTCGCTCAAGGCGTACCGAGTGGAGGTGCTGCGCGGCACCCGCCTCTACGGCGAGATGCACCGCTTCATCCCGGCGCTCGCCACTCTCATGGGCGCCAAGATCTGCGAGGTGCCGCTCCGGCATCACCCCCGGCGCTTCGGCCGCAGCAAGTACGGTCTCAAGCGCACCATCAAAGTGGTGCTCGATCTCTTGACGGTGAAGTTCTTGACCGACTACTCGACGAAGCCGATCTACTTCTTCGGCAGCATCGGCCTGCTCTTGTGCCTGGGTGGCGTGCTCGCCGCGGCAGAAACCGTCTGGGAGAAGATCGCCCACGGGACCTACGTCCACAACAATCCCTTCATCCTCATCGCCGTCTTCCTCTTCTCCTTGGGCGTTGCCTTCGTCTTCATCGGCCTGCTGGCGGAGATCATCATCCGCACCTACCACGAGTCGCAGGCGAAGCCGATCTATTGGATCGGCGAGAAGCGCAATGTGGGCGAAGGCGAGTGAGGGCGCGCGCCCATGTGCGGCATCGCAGGCATTCTCGGTTATGACGCTCCGGTAGACGTCGGCCTCCTGCGCCGCATGACGAATAGCCTCCGCCACCGCGGCCCGGACGATGAAGGCTTCCACGTCGAGGAGGCCGTGGAACGCGGCCCCCGAGTGGGTCTCGGCTTCCGCCGGCTCTCCATCATCGACCTCGCCGGCGGCCACCAGCCCATGTGCAACGAAGACGGTTCGGTCTGGCTCGTTTTCAACGGCGAGATCTACAACTTCGCCGCCTTGCGAGCGGAGCTGGAAGCACAGGGCCACACCTTCCGGACGCGCGCGGACACCGAGACGTTGGTGCACCTCTGGGAGGAGCACGGCCCGGAGGCGGTCACCAGGCTCAACGGCATGTTCGGCTTCGCGATCTGGGACGCGCGCCGGCGCTCTCTGTTCCTGGCGCGGGACCGGATGGGGAAGAAGCCGCTCTACTGGGCGGATACCGGGCGGTCGCTGCTTTTCGCCTCGGAGCTGAAGGCGCTCTTGCAGCACCCGGAGTGCCCGCGCCGGCTGGATCCGCGGGCGTTAGCCAAGTATCTGGCCTACGAGTACGTGCCGTCGCCCGGGTGCATCTTCCAAGGCGTGCACAAGCTGCCGGCGGCGCACACCCTTCTCTGGGAGGGCGGGCGCATCACCGTAGGGCGTTACTGGGACATGCGCTTCGCCGGAAACGGCGCCCGCCGGAGCGAAGCGGAGTACGCCGAGGAGCTGCGGACGCGGCTTCGCGAGGCCGTGCGGCTGCGGTTGGTGAGCGACGTGCCGCTCGGCGTCTTCCTCTCCGGCGGCATCGATTCCAGCTCCGTCGTGGCGATGATGTCGGAGCTCGTGCCGCCGGAATCGATCAAGACCTTCTCCATCGGCTTCGAGGAGCGTTCCTTCGACGAATCGACGCACGCCCGCAAGGTGGCGCGCTTCTTCGGTACCGACCACCGCGAGGACAGCCTGCGCCCCGAGACCATGGTGGACATCCTGCCCAATGTGGCGGACTTCCTCGACGAGCCCTTCGCCGATCCTTCCATCGTGCCGACCTATCTCTTGTCGCGTTTCACGCGCCAGCACGTGACCGTGGCCCTCGGCGGTGATGGTGGCGACGAGCTGCTCGCCGGCTACCCAACCTTCCAGGCCGAGCGGGTGGCGCGTTACTACCGCGTGCCACGGGCGCTGCACGAGCGGGTGCTCGTGCCGCTCGCCGGGCGGCTGCCGGTGTCGCACGACAACTTCAGCCTGGATTTCAAACTGAAGCGATTTCTGCAGGGAGCGTTGCATCCGCCAGGCGTGCGCAACCAGGTCTGGCTCGGAGCCTTCGATCGCGCTGGGCTGGAAGATGTGCTCGGCGCCGAGGCGCTGGCTGGGGACGATCTCTACGACGACATCGCCCGCGCCGAGGCCGAGTGCCCGTCACAGAATCCGCTGGAGCGCTTGATCTACCTCTATGGCCGTTTCTACCTACAGGACGACATCCTGACCAAGGTGGACCGGGCGAGCATGGCCTGCTCCCTGGAAGTGCGGGCTCCGTTCCTGGACTATACTCTGGTGGAGTTCCTGAACAGCATCCCGCCGGACCTCAAGCTGCGCGGGTTGCAGACGAAGTACATCCTGAAGCGCGCCATGGGGGAGCGCCTGCCGCCAGGAATCGCCGGGCGCGGCAAGAAGGGCTTCGGGATCCCGGTGGCGCGCTGGTTCCGCGGTGAGCTGCGCGAGCTCGCCTGCGACGTGCTGGACGCAGGGCGCATCCGCCAACAGGGGATCTTCCGCTGGCGCGCGGTGGAGCGACTCCTGGACGAGCACTTCCGCGGCGTTCGGGACAACCGCAAGCAGCTCTGGACCTTGTTCGTCTTCCAGCTGTGGTACGACCGTTTCGCGAGCCGGCCGGCAGTGGCGCCGGCGCGGATCGGTGCCTGAGGAGCGCCGCGGATCCAAGTTGCGCCACGGGTCCACGTCGCGGCGCGGGTCCATGTTGCGCCGCGGGTCCAAGTCGCGGGGAGCGAAGGAAAGATTCATGACCGTGACGACACCGCTGGCAGAGAAGCTGAACCTGGGCTGCGGAGCCTTCAAGAAGCCCGGCTTCGTCAACGTGGATTGCGATCCGGGCCTGCAGCCGGACATCGTGCAGGACCTGGATCAGCTGCCGTACCCGTTCCCTTCGGGGCACTTCCGCTTGATCGAGGCCGATCATGTCCTCGAGCACCTGCACGAGCCGTTCCGAGTCATGGCGGAGATGCACCGGATGCTGAAGAATGGCGGCGAGCTCGTCGTCCGCGTTCCTCACTTCAGTCGTGGCTTCACGCACGCCGATCACAAGCGCGGCTTCGACGTCACCTTTCCCTACTACTTCAACCCTTCCTTCCGGGGCGGCTATACGGGAACGGAGTTCGTGCTGGAGCGCATGCGCCTGCGCTGGTCGGCGCAGCCGTACCTGAAGCGGACCGTTGTCTCGCCCGGGCTCTTCTATCTCTCGGAGGGGCTGGGCAAGGTCATCGACTTCTTCGCGAACCTGTCGCCCCTCGCCGCCTCGCGCGGCTGGTGCTTCCTCGTCGGCGGTTTCGAGGAGATCGAGTTCCGGTTCCGCAAGAAGTGAGCATGGCACCGGAGCTTGCCCCCCGTCGTTTCGACTCCCGCCTCCTGGCGTTCGCTGCTCTCGCCTTCGCAGTCACGGTCTTGCTTTGGATTCGGCCGGGATCGAGGTGGCTGGGCGCCTTCACTCCCGATGGCGTCTTCGAGCCACGGACTGCCCACTTCCTCGATGCTGGCGTGTGGATCTGGGGGCTCGCCGCCGCGGTGGCGCTGGCTGCGGCGTCGAGCGCCACTCTACGCCGGGGGCTCGCAGGTGGCTGGCGCGAGCCGGCGCCGGGACCGGGTGATCTCTCGTCGCCCAGCCGAGGTGGGGTCCCAGCGCGGAGTTCCATGTTCTCGCTCTGGCTCGCTCCAGCTTGGGGCTTTAGCGCCGTGGTGTTACGGCTCGTCGCGGCAGCGGTCTCGGACATCGGCCTCGGCGACGACGGCGCGCGCGTCGTCTGGTTGCAGCAGTGGCTCCAGGATCCACACATCGTCTGGTCGGGGTTATGGCTGCCGGCACATCTCTACCTGCACGCTCTCTTCTACCTGCTCGTCCGCGATGCCGTGTTGTCCGGCGTCTTGCTCTCCGCGGTGGCTGCCGGCGGCACGGTCTGGATCCTCGCCCGCGCGGTGCAGGTTCGCTGGGGCGACCTGGCCGGGGGCGTGGCCGGTGCGTTGGTCACGCTCCTGCCGGTGTCGCTCGCTTACGGTGCCAACCCCGACGTGAATCCGGTCTTCGCCTTCTTCATCGTCGCGGCGACGGCAGCATTGCTGCGAGCCCGGGAGGGGATTGGGTCACCGGGCTCCAGCCCGAGCGGCGCGAGGTTGCGACATCCTTTCCGCGTGTACGCTCTCGCCTGGTTCTGCCTCGCCATCGCCACCTGGATGCGCTTCGATGCCATCGTTCTCGTCTTCGCTCTGGCGGCGCTTCTCTTGCCACGCTGGCGTGCCGCGGCGGCGTTCGCCCTGGCAGCGGCATTGCCGTTCGCGGCATGGAACGTCGCCCAATCGCGATTCTCCCATGAGCACGGAAGCGTGATGAGCGTCGTGCAGGCCGACCCCACCTTGGGTGGTTCGATCGTCTCGGTGGGGTTCTCGTTCCTGGGTGCCCTGTGGCAGGCGGTGACACTGCCCATCGTTGTTCTCGGCGTTTTGGGAGCGGTGCGGGCGTGGCGCGCGCGCGCGGGTCGCGGCTGGATCATGCCGGCGGTCTCGCACCTGGCGGCGCTCGCCGGGACGACGCTCGTCTTCCACGCTGGAACGCAGCCGCGCTACTACATCCTGGTCGGGAGCATCGCAGCTGCTTTCGCTGGCGTGAGCGTGGCCGGGATCGCCTCCCGCTCGCGCGGTGTGGGCTGGGCGGCAGTCGTCCTCGTGGGCTTGCTCCTCGTCACCACACCGCAGCTCTACCCCGGTGAGAGCGATCTGTGGGTCCGTCGCAACCCCGCACTGCGCCAGTTGGTGGACGAGGTCGAGCGTCGTAGTGAAGGTGGTCACGTCGTCTGGGTTTCCGAGGAGTCGGGATACTTCTACGCCTGTCGGGCGAAACCACCGACCCAGCTCTACCACGCCTTGCCCCGACCCGACAGCCCACCGCAAGCCGTGCTCGACGGCCTCCGGGACGCCGACAC
>DASRJW010000030.1 GCA_035649275.1 Candidatus Krumholzibacteriia bacterium | reverse complement strand
CCTGTCGTGGGCAGGAGATGGCTGTTGATTTCACGAGCCATCTGCAGCATGGCGCGGGCGACGCGCTTGGTCTCCTTGTCGTCGGAGGCGAAGTCGTAGCCCTCGAGGGTATTCGGGTCCTGGCCGACGTGGCAGTGATTGCAGCGCACTCCCAGAGCGCCGGTGAACTCGCGCATGCGATCCACCAACTCCCGTTTGGGAGTGTCGGCAGGAAACACCTTCAGGTTGGTGAACTTGTCCGGGATCTGGGCCGAGGCGAGGGCGGCGCGGGGACAAGAACAAAAACACCGCAACGAGCATGGCGGAACGCGGCATGACTCCTCCTCGTTGGCGAGGCTGATGGAAGCGAATGGCCCCCTGAACAAAGCTCCAGTCGGCCGCCGGCGAAGCGGTCAGTTGAAGGTGTACGTGTGGGAATGTCGGCTCGCCGGGTTAGGGTTCTGGGAGTCCGTGAAGTCCTTCTGCACCCTCGTCCCTTGGGCGATTTGCTGCACTTCGCTGTTCTCGAGCCGCAGATCATGGGTGTGGCCGCTGCCGGTGAAGGTGATGGTCACGGTGGCTCCGGCGTCGAGCTGCGCCTTCGTGATCACACCGGTGTGGGTGTGGCCGCTGCCGGTGGCGTGTCCCGTCACATCCCCGGCACCCGCCTTGGGCGCCGCTGGATCGTCACCGCCGCAATCGGTCACGGTGACGGTGACTCCGATCAGTGCCGCGGCCATCGCCGCCTTGCTGAGGAACTCGCGCCGATCCATGGTCGTTCTCCTGACGGGGTCGTGGGCAAGACTGTACAGGATTCGGCCCGGCAGATTGAAGCGAACGGCGCCCGAACACCGCTCCAGTCGGCCGGAGCCGGAGAGGTCACCGGAGAGGTCAGTTGAAGGTGTAGAGGTGGCGATGTCGGCTCGCTGCGTTAGGGTTCTGGGTGTCCGTGAAGTCCTTCTGCACTCTCGTCCCCTGGGCGATCGACTGCACCTCGCTGTCCGTGAGTGCCAGACCATGAGGGTGGCCGCTGCCCGTGAAGGTGATGGTCACGGCGACGCCGGCGTCGAGCTGCGCCTTCGTGATCACGCCGGTGTGCGGGTGGTCGATGCTGGCTGTTCCCGTCACGTCCCCGGTACCCGTCGTCGGCGCCGCCGGGTCGTCGCCACCGCATCGCGTGACCGTGACGGTGACTCCGACCAGAGCCGCCGCCATGGCGGCCTTGCTGAGAAACTCGCGTCGATCCATGGTTGTCCTCCTGGCGGGGTCGCGGGCCAAACTGTACAGGATGGGGCCGGGGGGCCGGGAGGCCCCCCGGAAGAGGCAGGGAGATAGGGGCGCGCAGGCCGCAGCGCTCACAGCTCCAGCTTGCGCAAGGCTCGGCGCACGAGCAGCGTGCACAAGGCAGCGAAAGCGAGAAGGGCCACCAGCGTCGCTCCGCCGCCGAGAGAATCCTGCAGGCCGTGGCCGAAGCTGCCGAGGTCCTCCGCCAGCTTACCGCCCTTGATCTGCGCCATGATGACGATGAACAGGCCGCCGATGGAGCCGCCCGCGACCAGGCCGGTGGCGAACAGCATGCCGGACGAAACCTCGCTCTCCTCCTTCTTGCCGCGGATGCGATCGGCGAGCCAGCGCATGGCGCCGCCCACGAAGATGGGGAACGTCGTCGAGATGGGGAGATAAGCCCCCACCGCCCAAGCGAGGCCGCTCACACCGCAGAGCTGCACCATGAGCGCCATCGCCGCGCCGACGAAGATGAAGCCCCAGGGCAGATCCTGTGAGAGCACGCCTTGGATGATGGTGGCCATGAGCGTCCCCTGCGGCGCCGGCAAGCGCTCCGAACCGATCGGCCCCCACGAGGAGTTGTGCATGCCGATGAGGGTGAAGCCGATCACCGCCACCGAGACGAGGACGCCGATGAGGAGACCGATCTGCTGGCGGATGGGCGTGGCGCCGACGAGGAAGCCCGTCTTCAGGTCCTGCGAGGTGGCGCCGGCGTTGGCCGCGGCGATGCAGACGATGGCGCCGACCGAGAGCGCCGCTGCCTGGGCCGCCGCTTGCGAGCTCGCGTCGTCGGCCCAGCCGGCGAGGAGGAAGATGAGGCAGGTGCCGAGCAGGGTGGCGATGGTCATGCCCGAGATCGGGTTGCTCGAGGAGCCGATGAGGCCGACGATGCGCGACGACACGGCGACGAAGAAGAAGCCGAAGATGACGATGAGGGTGCTGACCAGGAGCGAGGCCGGGAAGCCGACCGGCATCTTCTGGAAGAAGGGGATGATGAGGGCCAAGAGCAACGAGCCGATGGCGACCCAGAGGATGGGGATGTCGCGTTCGGTGCGCACCTGGCTGCCGCCGCTGCCGACGCCGGCGCGCAGCTCGCGGACCGAGTCACGGATCGAGGCGTAGATGGTCGGCAGCGTCCGGAGCAGCGTCAACAGACCCGCCATGGCCACGGCGCCGGCGCCGATGTAGCGGATGTAGGCGCGGTAGAACCAGTCGGCCTTCTCGTGACCATCGATCCAGGTCTGGGTGAAGCCGAGCTTCAGCAGATCGCTCTGCACCTGGCTTTCGGGAACGAACATCGAGAGGAGCGGGATGAGGGCGAGCCAGGAGAGGACGCTCCCCGAGACCATGGTGCCAGAGATGCGCGGCCCGATGATGTAGCCCACGCCCAAGTACTCCGGGGTGATCTCGCTGTTGAGTCGCGCGTTCCTGAAGGCGCGCTCCGCGCCCGTCTGCAGCAGCACCGGGACCTCGCGCCAGAGAGCGAAGAGCTTGTTGGCGATGGCGTAGATGATGGCGGTCCAGAAGCCGGCGAAGACGGTCTTGGCCATCTCGCCGCCGCGCTCGCCGGCGATGAGCACCTCGGCGCAGGCGGTGCCCTCGGGGTAGGGCAGCTCGCCGTGCTCTTTGACGATGAGGGCGCGCCGCATGGGCACCATGAGGAGGACGCCGATGATGCCGCCCACCGCCGCCAGGGTCACGATCTGCAGCAGGTTGAAATAGGCCTGGGCGCCGCCGCTGGCGATGAAGAGGAAAGCCGGGGTGGTGAACACCACGCCGGCGGCGATGGACTCGCCGGCGGAGCCGATGGTCTGGACGATGTTGTTCTCCAGAATCGTGGACTTGCCGACCTTCTTGAACACCGCGATGGCGAGCACCGCGATGGGGATGGAAGCGGAGACGGTGAGTCCGGCGCGGAGCGCCAGGTAGACGGTGACGGCGCCGAAGAGGATGCCGAAGAACGCCCCCAGCAGGATCGCCTTCAGGGTGAACTCCGCGACCCCGGTTTCGCTGGCTGGGACGTACGGTTTGAACTCCTTCTCGTGCATGCGCTCTCCCCTTCCGTCACGAGGTGGAACGTGGGGGCGGTGGCCCTCTCAACCGATCTGGCTCAGCTCGGCGAAGTACTTGACGAAGGTCTTCATCCCTCCCGAGGCCTGGCCCCAGTCGTAATTCTCGTTGGGCGCGTGGTAGCCGTGCTCCGGCAGCGACAGGCCGATCATGATGAGCGGGCACTTCAGGTACTCCACCATGGTGACGACGGCGCCGATGGAGCCGCCCTCGCGCACGAAGGCCGGGGCCCGACCGAAGCCGAAGCGCAGCGCCTTGGTGGCGGCTTCGGCGTGGGGCCCGGAGATCTCGCCGAGAAACCAGTCCAGGTGATGCTCTTCCTTCAGCACCGCATCCGGGAGGTGCTTCTTGACGAAGGGGCGGATGAGCTTGAGGACCTTGGCTGCCTTCATGTCCGGCACCAGGCGGCAGGAGATCTTCGCTTCCGCCCACGACGGCACCACGGTCTTGACGCCGGGGCCGTGATAGCCGCCGGAGATGCCGTGTATCTCGAAGGTGGGGAGCGCCCAGATACGCTTCATGACCTCCGCGGCATTGTCGGTGCGCAAGCTGCGCAGCTCGTGCGCCTGCTTGTAGCGGGCGACGTTGAAGCCGGAGGCGGCGAAGCTCGCCTTCTCCTTCTTCCCCAGCGGGCGCACGTCGTCGTAGAAGCCCGGAATTTTCACCTTGCCCGTGTCCGGATCCATCATCTTCGCCACCAAACCGGCGATCTCCGCCACCGGGTTGCGGGCCGGGCCGCCGGTGAGACCGGAGTGGGTGTTCTTGGCGCCGGTCTCGAGCCGGATGGTGAAGCCCTGGACGCCGCGCAAGCCGTACGGCACGGCCGGGCGACCCTTGGCGATCCATATCGTGTCGGAGACGAGGACGGAGTCCGTCCGCAGCCGGGGCAGCTCGGCCTTCACCATGCCCTCGAAGGAGGGGCTGCCGATTTCTTCCTCCAGCTCCCAGAGGAAACGCACGTTGAGCGGGACGCCGTGTTCGCGAGCATAGCGGGCGGCATACAGCGCGGTGAGACCGGGTCCTTTGTCGTCGGTGCTGCCGCGGCCGATGTACTTGTCCTCGTCGATCTGCATCTTGAAGGGGTCGCTCCTCCAGGTCGGTTCGTCTGCGGGCTGCACGTCCATGTGGTTGTAGACCGTGAGCCACGGGTGCTTCGGGTCGCTCACCAGCTCGCCCACCACCACCGGGTTGCCCTCGGTGGGGACGACGCGCGCGGTGGCGCCGCAGCTCCGCAGCACGGAAGCGGCCGCCTCGGCGCCGCGCTGGATGTCGGGCTTGTGCGCCGGGTCCATGCTGACGGTGGGAATCTCGACGAGGAGCTGCAGGTCGGCCTCGAAGCGCGGGCGGCTGCTTTCCACGTGGTGATCGAGGTCGGAGAAAGCCGAATTCGACATCTTCCCCTCCAGGGCGACGCCCCTGGCGTTCCCGCCCGTACATGGGTGGGGGCGCTGCGGGCGGCATGTGCCGAGCGATCCGGGGCATCCTAGCACGCGACTGCGCGGCGGGACAGGCTGGGAGCGGGGTTGCGGGCGCAGCATGACGTTCCAGGCGGGGAGAAGCCCGCCCTGCCGCCGTGTGCGGGGATGTCCCCTTAGTCCGGTCTGCCGCCGCGTACGGCGGTGTCGCTCGCGGCGGGAAGGCGCGCGGGCTGCTTCTCGACCTGGGGGAGCTCGGCGGCGGTCAGGGTCTCGCGCTCGAGGAGCGTGCGGGCGCCGGTGTCGAGGGCGGCGCGGTTCCGGACCAGGACCGTCCGGGCGGTGTCGAAAGCAAGCTTCAAGATGTCGCGAACGGCGCAGTCGATCTCGCGCGCCGTTTCCTCGCTGAACTGCCGCTCTCGCCCGCCCACCGGGACGCCGGGGAAGAGCGACAGCGACTGGTCCTCGTAGGTGGCGAGACCCAGCTTCTCGTACATACCGTAGCGCGTCACCATGCTGCGGGCGATGTCTGTGGCCTTGGCGAGATCGTCGGCGGCGCCGGTGGAGATGTCGTCGAAGACCAGAGTTTCCGCCACCCGCCCGCCGAGAAGCACGGACATCTTGTTCTCCAGCTCGTCCCTCGACATGAGATAGCGGTCTTCCGTGGGGCGCTGGATCGTGTAACCCAGGGCGCCGATGCCACGGGGGATGATGGACACCTTGTGCACCGGATCGCTCCCCGGCAAGGCCAGCGCCACCAAGACGTGGCCCATCTCGTGATAGGCGACCCGTTCGCGCTCGTGCGGGTTGAGCAGCCGGTTCTTCTTCTCCAGCCCGGCGATGATGCGCTCGATGGCGGCGGTGAAATCGCCGGCGCTGACCGCGTCGGCCGAGCGGCGCGTGGCGAGCAGCGCCGCCTCGTTCACCAGGTTGGCGAGGTCGGCGCCGGTGAACCCCGGCGTCAGCGCCGCGATCTCTGCCACATCGACATCGGCGGCGAGCTTCACTTTCCGCATGTGCACTTCCAGGATCTGCACGCGCCCCGTCTTGTCGGGTCGGTCGACGAGGATCTGGCGGTCGAAGCGCCCGGCCCGGAGCAGCGCCGGATCCAGGATCTCCGGGCGGTTCGTGGCCGCTAGGATCACCATGCCCTGGTGCGGGTCGAAGCCGTCCATCTCCACCAGGAGCTGGTTCAGAGTCTGCTCCTTCTCGTCGTGTCCTCCTCCCAGCGGCCCGAGGCCGCGGGCGCGGCCGAGGGCGTCGAGCTCGTCGATGAAGACGATGGCGGGCGCCCGCTTCACCGCTTGCTCGAAGAGATCGCGGACCCGCGCCGCACCGACGCCGACGAACATCTCGACGAACTCGGAGCCGCTGATGGAGAAGAAGGGAACGCCGGCCTCGCCGGCGGTGGCGCGAGCGAGCAAGGTCTTCCCCGTCCCGGGCGGCCCGACCAGGAGAATGCCCCGGGGCAGCCTGCCCCCCAGCCGGCTGTAGTGGCGTGGATCTTTCAGGAACTCGATGACCTCGCGCAGCTCTTCCTTGGCCTCGTCGACGCCCGCGACATCGGCGAAGGTGACCTTGGTCGCGTCCTCCACGTAGACCTTGGCCTTGCTCTTGCCGATGGCCATGAAGCCGCCGCCCATGCCCGAACGCCCCACCATGCGACGGATGACGAACATCCAGATGCCGAGGAAGAGGAGCGCCGGCAGCGCCCACGCCAGGAGATCGCGCATCCAGGTGCTCTCCACGTAACCCGAGAACTTGACCCCCGTGCCCGCCAGCTTGTCGGCCAGCTCGGGCTCGACGCGGACAGTGATGAAGCGCTTGGGCACGCCCTCGTGCGGCTCCTTGAGGGTGCCGCGGATGTGCGTGCTCGTGACGCTCACCTCTTCCACCTTGCCCTGCTGCAGGTAGGTGAGGAACTGACTGTAGGGGATCTGATCGACCTGACGAAAAGTAGCGAGCAGATCGTGGAGGAGGAGGATCCCCCACAGGGCGACGAAGACGTACCAGAGATGGATCTTGTGCTTCCGTTCCACGATTTCTCTCCCGAGGCCGGCATTCTACCGTCTCAGCTTGGCTCAGAGCAGTTGCCAGGTGAGACCGGCGCCCAGAGTCTGCTTGAACTGCCCCACCCTGTCGATCTGCTTGTCGTAGAGGATCTGCCAGAAAAGATCGAAGGTGATCACCTTGTAGACCTTGTTGCTGAGCTTGTTCTGCCAATCCACGTCCATCGTGGTCCAGTACTGGCGCTTGATCGGGTCCTTCTGCGTGGTGTCTACCGCCTTGAACAAGCGCAGCTCCGAGGTGAAGACGGTGCGATCTTCGGCGGCCGCCAGCCGCGACACCGTGTACCACTCGAAGCCGCCCTCGGTGGTGATGTCGGAGTCGTGGGCGAGGGTCAAGGGGTCGTAGGTGCCGAAGCGGTCGATTCTCTCCTTGAAGGCGAAGCCGACGCGGGTGAGCACGCTCGCCCGGGGCCCCTGTACCAGGTAGCGCGCGATGCCCACCGATTCGGTGAGGATGGTGGGCGTCCACCACAGGCGTACCGGCTCGATCTCGGTGAAGAACTGGCTGTCCACGTCGAAGGCGACGAAGGGATCCACGAAGCTCCACCATTTGAAGAGCACGATGCCGCGGTAAAGGATCTTGTCGGTGCTCTTCGTCGGCGCCAGCCAGGCGTCGCGCGTCTTGTCCTGCTGGTGCGTCTGGCCGAACTGCAGGAAGAGACGGTTCTTCCAGATCGCCCGCCGCCCGAGCCAGTGGTCGGCGGCGCCGTCCATGGTCGCGATCCAGGAGACCGTGCCGACCTCGTCTCCTTGCCAGGCACGATTGAAAGTCGATTGGCCGAGGGCCAGCCCTGCCGACGCCTTCACGGCCCAGCCGCTGAAGAGGGTGTCCCCGGGCGCACCCTGTTGCGCCGCGGCTCCTTCGACCAGGAACACCACTGCCCATGTGGCCATGCTACAGAGCGATCGGACTCGCATGCTTCCTCCTTCGAGCGTGTATGGCCGTGGCTCCAAGTCAATGGATCAGGCCCGCGCCTTGAGGAGGTCGCGGATCTCGCCCAGCAACACTTCCTGCTTGCTCGGCGCGGGTGGTGCCGCGGGTTGCGCCTCTTCCTTCTTGCGCGCCGCGTTGACCGCCTTGATCAGGAGGAAAATGGCGAAGGCGACGATGATGAAATCCACGATCGTCTGCAAGAAGGCCCCGTAGCGGAGCGTCGCCGCTCCGGCTGCCTTGGCATCGTTGAGCGAAGCGTAGGGAGTGCCGCTCATGTTGAGGTAGAGCTGGCTGAAATCCACGCGGCCCAGGAGGAGACCGACGGGGGGCATGATGAGGTCGCTCACGAGGGAGCTGACGATCTTGCCGAATGCCCCGCCGATGATGATGCCGATCGCCATGTCGAGGACATTGCCCCGCATCGCGAAGTCCCTGAACTCCTTCAGCATGTTCCGCCCCTTTCGTTCGGCCGGCGCTCGGCCTCGTCGTTCGGGCCAGCGGCTCTCGGGCAGTTCCCGCGTTTTGCTGACGTGGGCGGATTCTCCGACCGGGGCCGCTGGGCGGACAAGGCGCTTTCTGGCCCGGGAGGCCGGCACGGTGCCGCCCCGGCCCGGCGAAGTTCCCCACGAAGGCGCTTGCTCGCCGGCCGTAAGTCCCCGTAGAATCGAGGTTCCTCGCGTTTCCACGACCGGGCTGTGCCGGGAGTCGCCGGCTCTCCGACGCTGGCCTGCGTGCAGCCAACCACGGTCGCGATCCGAACAACGGCTCGGGAAGGAGAAGACGGAATCATGAACTGGATTCGCGGCGCCAAGGCGCGAGTCTCGATCGCCTCTGTGGTTTTGGTGAGCGCCGTGCTCGCGGCGTCCACTGTCTGGGCCCAGAAGATCGAGCCTCCCCAGGTCCCGTACCAGAAGTACGTGCTGAGCAACGGGCTCACCCTGATCCTGCACGAGGATCATTCGATTCCCATCGTGGCCGTGAATCTGTGGTACCACGTGGGCTCGAAGAACGAACGGCCCGGACGTACGGGATTCGCCCACCTCTTCGAACACATGATGTTCCAGGGGTCGGAGCACCACAACACGGACTTCTTCATGGCCCTCGATGCGATCGGCTCCACCGACCGCAACGGCACCACCAACAACGACCGAACCAACTACTTCGAAAACGTGCCGACGAGCGCTCTGGAGCAGGCGCTGTGGCTGGAAGCCGACCGCATGGGCTGGCTCCTGCCGTCGATGACCGAGGAGCGCCTGCAGAACCAGATCGAGGTGGTGAAGAACGAGCGCCGGCAGGGTGTGGACAACCAGCCCTACGGCACCGTGGACGAGCGCATGTACGCCGCTCTCTTCCCGAGCCACCATCCCTACAGCTGGGACGTGATCGGCTACATGGAGGACCTCACGGCGGCGACGAAGAAGGACGTGGAGGACTTCTTCAAGACCTACTACGGACCCAACAATTGCACCCTCGCGCTGGCCGGCGACATCGAGCCGGTGAAGGCGAAGGCGTTGGTGGAGAAATACTTCGGCGCCATCCCACCGGTGCCGCCGGTGTACCGCCGCGAAGTGTGGATCCCGGAGCTGACCGAGGAGATCCGCCTGCAGATGGAAGACCGCGTGCCACTGCCGCGGCTCTACATCGCCTGGCACGCCCCGGCGAGCTTCACCGAAGGCGAGCCGGAGCTGGAAGTGCTGAGCAACGTGCTGTCCTCGGGGAAGACGTCGCGGTTGTACAAGCGCCTGGTCTACGACCTGCAGCTGGCCCAGGACGTCAACACCTTCGTGGACACGCGCGAGATCGGCAGCCTCTTCTACGTGGTGGTCACCGCCAAGGAAGGGCACACGCTGGACGAGATCGAGCCGCTAGTGAAGGAAGAGATCGACAAGGTGTGCCATTCGGCGCCCAGCGCCGCCGAGGTGGACGCGTCGCGCACGGAGATCCTCTCCGGGATGGTGCGCGGCCTGCAGCGCATCGGCGGCTTCGGCGGCGTGAGCGACCGCCTCGCCATGTACAACACCTACACCGGTGACCCGGGTTACATCGAGAAGGACTTCGCGCGCTACGAGAAGGTGACGCCGAAGAGCGTGCAAGCCACGGCCCAGCGCTGGTTGCATCAGGGCCGCGTGGTCATGAGCGTGAATCCCTACCCGGCACCGAAGGCCACGGCCGAAGTGGCCGGCCTCGACCGGGCGAAGAAGCCGGAGCTCGGGCCCGAGCCGGCGATGGTGCTGCCGCAGCTGCAGCGCCGCAAGCTCAGCAACGGCCTCCAGGTCGTCCTTGCCGAGGTGCACAAGACGCCCCTCGTGCAGGTGAACCTCCTCGTGGGCGGCGGCTGGTCAGCGGACCAGCGCGGCCACTACGGCACCGCGTCCTTCATGGCGCGCATGCAGGACGAGGGGACGAAGTCGCGGACGGCGCTGCAGATCAGCGACGAGGCCGAGCGTCTCGGCGCCCAGCTCAACACGGGTTCGTCGCTGGACAACTGCACGGTGTCGTTGAACGCGCTGAAGGCGCGGCTCGAGCCATCGCTCGACCTGTTCGCCGACGTGATCTTGAACCCGTCGTTCCCGGCGGAGGAGGTCGAACGGCAGCGCCAGCAGGTGCTCGGTCAGATCCTGCAGCAGAAGAAGCAGCCGGTGCCGATGGGAATGCGCATCCTGCCCGGTCTGCTCTTCGGGCCGGACCACCCCTACGGCCAGCCGTTCACCGGCTCGGGCACCGAGGACGTGGTGAAGAGCATCAGACAGCAGGATCTCGTCACCTTCCATAGCACGTGGTTCAAGCCCGACAACGCCACTCTTGTCGTCGTCGGTGACGTCAGCATGGACGAGATGATGCCGCGGCTCGAAAAGACCTTCGGCGCCTGGAAGCCCGGCGCGGTGCCGGCGATCCAGCTGCCCCAGGTGGCGCAGCCCAGCCGCACCACGGTCTACATCGTGGACAAGCCTGATGCGGCCCAGTCGGTGTTGATGGCGGCGAATCTGGGGCCGCCACGGAGCGATCCCTCGGCGGTTCCCTTCGACGTTCTCAATTCCATCCTGGGGGGCACCTTCACTTCGCGCATCAACATGAACCTGCGCGAGGACAAGGGTTACACCTACGGCGCCCGCAGCCAGGCGGTGGATACCCGCGGCCAAGGCGTCTTCCTCGCCTCCACGCAGGTGCGGACGGACGTCACCAAGGAATCCATCGCCGAGCTGATGAAGGAGCTCCGCGACATCCGTGGTACCCGGCCGGTAACAGCGGCGGAGCTGAAGAAGTCGCAGGAGAACCTGGTGCTCCAGCTTCCCGGCGAGCACGAGTCGCTCGGCGAGGTGGCGGGGTACATCAATCGACTGGTGACCTATAGTTTGCCCGAGGACTATCTGTCGAGCTATCCGCAGAAGGTGCGGGCCACGACGGCGGATGCACTGACGCAGCTCGCCAAGCAGCGGGTGCTGCCGGAGCAGATGGTTCTCGTCGTGGTCGGGGATCGCAAGGTCATCGAACCCAAGATCCGGGAGCTCGGGCTCGGTCCCATCGAGTTCCTCGACGTGGACGGCAAGCCGCTCACCGAGGCCGCTCGCCGCTGAGGCGGCTACCGTTCCCTAGGGGGCGGGGGTCGCAGTGGTGTAGAATACGAGTGCAGCGCGGAGCGGACTCGACATCCATCGGGTTCGCAGCTGAAGAGAGGGGTCGTCGCCAGGCGACGACCCCTCTTTCTTGCTCGCCGTGCGCGCGGCGATTTACTTGATCACGCGTGCCGTCTTGATGCTGTCGAGCTTGGGGAAGGTCTTCTGTAAGTAGCTATTGCCTTCGGACTCGATGGAACCCTGGGTCTCCGGCGGGTTCTCGCCGTAGCCAGAGTAGAGCTGGTCCACGATCTCCATCCCCTGACTCACCTTGCCGAAGGGCGCGAAGCCCATGCTGTCGAGGCGCGAGTTCCCATCCTTGAAGTTGATGAAGATCTGTGTCGTCCGTGTGTTCGGCCCGGCCATGGCGTAGCTCACGAAGCCTCGCTTGTTGCTCGACTTTACCGGATCGTCTTGGATCTTGGCTTTGCGCCAGGCGGCGGAGACCTTGGGGTCTCCATTCAGGCCGAACTGGCACATGAAGTTGGGGATGACGCGAAAGAATTGGCAGCCGTCGTAGAACCCGGCATTGACCAGGTTGTAGAAGCGATCGGCGCCCTTCGGGGCCCACTCGCGGTCCACTTCCACGACGAAATCACCCTTGGTGGTGGTGAACTGCACCTTGAAGAAGTCCGGTGCCTTCTGGTTGACAGCGGGATCGTTGGGAGCGAGCAAGAGATTCTTCTCCTGGGGCTTCTCCGCGGGTTTTTCCGCGGGCTTTTCCGTAGGTGGTGTGGGGGCCTGAGCGACCTGGGCCGGCGCGGTGTCCTCCCGTTTGGCGTTGCAGGCGGGGGCGGCGGCCAAGAGGGCGCACACCCACACCAGGGTCGCGAGAGCGAAACCGCAGCGGATCTTGGCGGACCTGTTCATGCGTCCTGATCTCCTTCCATGGCGAATGGTGTGAACCCTCGGTTGTCGGCCGGCCAGTATAACAGCCGCCGGGAGGCAGGAACTAGGTCGGGAGTGAAGCCGGTTCGATGGTTGCAGACCGGGTCGAGAGGGGGAGGGAGCGGAGAAGGAGGGAAGAGTCAGGTCTTGAAGCGGTAGCCCACGCCGCGCACCGTCTCGATGAGCGTGGCGGCCTCGCCCAGTTTGCGGCGCAGCGCCGCGACGTGCACATCGATGGCGCGGTCCACCACCAGCACGTGCTCGTCCTGGATGTTGCCGAGGATCTGGGTGCGGGTGAAGACGCGGCCGGGATGGCGCGCCAGGAAGCGCAGGAGCTTGTACTCCGTGAGGGTGAACTGGAGCTCGCGGCCCTGCAGGGTCACCTGGTGGCGCTCGTCGTCGATGCGGAGATCGCCGACATGGGTGACGCCGGCGTCGCCGAGCTCGCCCCGGCCGCTGCGCCGGAGGACGGCGCGAATACGCGCCAGGAGCAAGCGCATGCTGAAGGGTTTGGGGACGTAGTCATCGGCGCCGATCTCCAGGCCCGAAACCACGTCGGCTTCCTCGCCCTTGGCGGTGAGCATGATGATGGGGATGGTGGCGGTCTCCGTGGCTTGGCGCAGCTGGCGGCAGACTTCGAGGCCGTCGATGCCGGGCAGCATGAGGTCGAGGAGGATGATGTCGGGCCGATCCTCGCGGGCGCGCCGGAGCGCCGACGGCCCGTCACCGGCGTGACTGGTGTCGAACTGCTCGCGGCGCAAGTTGTACTCGACGAACTCGACGATGTCCGGCTCGTCGTCGATGACCAGAACCTTGGTTCTGCGCATCGGTTCGTCGAAGTCTGCCTCCACCGAGGCGTCGATCCGGGTCAAATCCACGCTTCCACGACCTTGAAATCACCGGTGTCGAGATCGTGGCGGGCGTGCTGGCGGCAGCGCTGGAAGCGCCCCGTACCCACGCGGGCGTTCACCAGCTCGAGGGTGTACTCCGCTTGCTGCTGGCACCAGCAGCGAACCGTTTCCTGTACCTGGATGGTGCCTTCGGTGGAGGTCAAACGTACTGCGATCATGGCTATCCTCCGGAGCCGGCGCAGCGCAAAGGGCGTCAGGCGCAGCGCACTCGGTTTTTCCTTCTTCTTTCCTCGCCTCAAACTGTAGAGACCCCGTGCAAAGATTCCGTGATTCGATCCTCAAGAGTTGGTGAAACCGGTTGTCCGGGTGGGATTTGGCCGGGGGAGCCGTCGGGGAAGACCTGAGGGTGACCCAGGTCAGGCGAGGCTCAGAAGAGCCCGGGCGAGGAGCTCCGGGTCGAGATGGGGACGGCTCTCGGGGGTGACGAGGGGCAGATCCACCAGGGTGACACCCAGGGAGCGCACCGCTTCCGCTTCCAGACCGCCCGGATAGTCGCCGTTCGCCGAGTCCACCAGGACGAGGTCGAGGAGCTCTGCCGCGGTGGTCTCTTCGCCCGCATCCCGGCGGAGCGTCGCAAGGAGCTGGGCGACGCAGGACGCCACAGTGTGCCCGAGCTGCTCCGGGTCGTGACCGGTGTTGGGGATGTAGACCTTGGGAGACGGAGCGTTGCGTACGGCCTTGCCCACACCCTGGGGCAGGAGG